>NZ_JADFBZ010000009.1:0-59823 GCF_015223095.1 Moraxella sp. K127
TTTAATATGGTAGGCCCAGCAGGACTTGAACCTGCGACCAAAGGATTATGAGTACCGTAAAAATAATATCATTGGGTTTACCGCAGTATCATTTGATTTATATTTATGTAAACAAAATCAATCATTTAACGATTTATTTACAAAAAAGGTATCATTTAGTTTATGGCAATTTACATCATATTTGGTTATTATATGGTTATTATTTTGGAGAATAACCATGAAAACCAAACTTACCACCGCAAAGATTGATCGCTTAGAACCGTCCGATAAGCAATACCTTGTTTGGGATGAAAAATACACAGGACTTGGCGTGTTGGTATCGCCAAAGGGCAGTAAATCGTTTGTTTATCAAGGGCGTGTTGGTGGCAAGCAAAAACGAGTCACGCTTGGCAAATATCCACTCATGAGCTATCAAGATGCGATTGATAAAGCAAGCGAGATTAGCAAACAGATGACCGCAGGTATTGACCCTAACCGCCAAAAATCCAAACAACTCGCCAAAAACGATGAGTACGAACAAGCCAAAGTCCGCCAAAGTATCACATTTGGGCAAGCCTTTACAGATTATTTTAACACAAAAAAGGACAACTGGTCGGACAACTACATAATAGACCATGTCAAATCTGCCAGTCCGCACCTATCGGACAAACAGGGCAAAGATGGCTGTTTGGCATACATTTGGCACACGCCATTGTCCGACTTAACCCCTGAATTTGTGGAAAGCTGGATAAATCACGAAAACAAAACACGCAAAACACGCATGGCGATTGCTTACCGAATTTATCGAGCCTTTTGTAATTGGGCAAATGAGCGACAAGCCTATACAGGAATTATCCCTGATAAGTCTGCCACTGCCAAAATTGTATCAAGCACCGTGGCAAAAACAGGCAGACACAAGCACAGTCTGCAACGCACCCAATTGCCCCTATGGTTTAAAACGGTCAATACAATTAGTGATGTCCACGCCACCGCCTTAATCTGTATGCTGTTAAATGGTTCACGCCCCAATGAAATGTTATCCTTGATGTGGCGTGATGTGGATTTTGAGTGGAAGACCATTACCATCATTGATAAAGTTGACCAGTGGGAGCGTATCATTCCGCTTACGCCCTACACCGAATATCTCATCAAGCAACTGCCCAGGCATGGCGATTATGTCTTTATGACGAGTAAAACAGACACGCATACCGAGATTGGTAAACCCTATCGCAATGCCATCAGACAGGCAGGACTGCCAAGCCTGCCGCCCAAAGCCATGCGAAAATCGTTTAGCAACTTGTCCGAGTGGGTCAGCGTGCCTTATGGCATTGTTAAGCAAATCATGGGACATAGACCGAGTGCGACAGATGAAAAACACTACAAAGACCGCCCCATTGACCTGCTAAGGCACTGGCATATTATCATTGAGCAGTTTATTTTGTATGAAGCGGGCGTGGATTTGACCGTGGTTTATCCAAAGTTTGATGAGACTGTATTAAAGAGATATGTGGTTGGTGAGCAGTAAAAAAATAGCCGTTAATGACGGCTATTTTTTTTATCTAGTGAATTGACAAACAGCTACCCCCCACAAGGTTTTTGAAAATCATGCAAGCATGGCACAATGGGTTTATTTTAACCGATTGGGGTGTATGATGGACGCTGATGTCATGAATAAAAAGAAATTAGACGAGTTAAGCTATCAAGAGCAAGCAAGACTGTCTAATGAAAATGCCAAAAAGAAAATGGCACAAAATTGGGATAATGCTAGGCAGTCATTTAGCAATACCATGAGAAATTCTTGGCAGAGCTTTCAAGAGGGGGCGAGAACACCCACAGGGGACGCTCAAAATAACTTGCATTTGGTGGGAAAAAGTGCTGATACGCCAACACCCCCTAGTGCCACGCCCCCAGCCACAAATCAAACCCCAACCAACGAACAAATCGATGACGGCTATGAGCTTAAAAAAATAAACCCACCACGCCAAACTTCATATCATTTTGACTATGGCAATAAACCTGCAAGCCAACAACCACAACAGCCCCAAGCAACAATACCAACAGGGGGCATGCCAAGCCATAACCAAAGCTATACCGACCTTGTCAAAAAAGTACAAGAAGCACAGCAACAAGCCCTAGATAAACCCCAAGAAAATCTAGGACTAAGAACCCACGCCCCTGTCAGAAGCTGGGAGAATGAAGCCCAAAGAAAAGAGTTATTGAGACAAGCAACAACCGTTCATAAAGGGGCTCATGGTCTAACCGCCAATCAGTTGCGACTGGCTCATGAACTGACTAACGATGACATCAAAATGGAGCAAGAACGCCATTTACAACAAAACAATCTCAATCATCAACTGCTACAAACACAGCTACAACAAGAAGGGCAAAACGCCCGCACCCTAGCAGGCGAACAAGGAGCAAATGCTCGTGCCGTGATGAATGAGCAGGGGCAAAATAACCGCTTTAATACAAACTTTGGGCTAGATATGGCACGGTTTAATCAAGATACAGCAAATAAACAGCATGAGTTTGGACTGCGTGGCATGGAGCTAAATGCCAAACTCAAATCCCAAAGCTATGATGATGCCGTCAAGCAAGAGCTAAATAGCCTATATCATAACTATGGCTTGGCTCAAACCGATGAAGAAAAACAAGCCCTGTACGACAAACTTGGGTTCTTAACGGGTAAAGGCGGACAAAAAACCAATCCTAAAGACTATCTGATGACTGTTAGTGGTGGCGAGAGTAAGGCGTTTGGCAGTGATAATATTGTCAAAAACCCAGACCGCATTATCGATACTCGCACCATGCAAGTAGTAGATGTCGGACAAGCTGACGCAAGTAAATTTAATATCAATGACCCCAATCACCAAGCTCATGTCATGGAGCTGGTTAAGAAAGAAACCAGTGTTGAGGGTAGAAAAAAATTACTCATGGAGCAAATGGGGCTAAGTGAAGAAGAAGCCCAAATCGCCATTCAAAATGCTATGGGAGCTAAATAATGACCACGAAAAAAGACCAAGAAACCAAAGAGCAAGAAAAGCCAGTAACACAGGCAGACATTGACCGCCAAAACCGCATTAACTTCGCCACGCAAGCCTTATCACAAGACGGCTATAATCGTGGTCTGGGCGGATTTTTAAAAGACACAACCTTATCTGCCCTAAGTGGGGCGGTGTCAGCACCCCAAATGGCGGTTGGTCTGCTAGACATTCCCACAGGTGGACGTGTCGGTAAGTTCCTAGAAAATGAGGACGGTATGATAGGGTTTCGTCCGAGTGAGGCTCGCCAAATCATTGGTGACTGGAAATCTGACGAAAGCAAAATGCAAATGGCACAGTATCGTAATGCTGACGGTATCATGGCAAAAGCAGGAAAGGTGTTATCTAATCCTACTATGCTGACAGATGCAGTAACTGAGAGCTTGCCAACCATGCTTGCAGGGGGTGTTATCGGTCGTGGCGTAGGGTTAGCCCATAAAGGCTTGTCCGCCCTTAGTCGTGGTGCAATTGGCGAAGGTGTGGCAATGGCGGGCTTGTCTGCTTCTGAAAACCGAGCTGAGAGCGAAAATGGGCTACTGACAAATAAGCAAATCTTGGGGTCTATCGGAACGGGTGTCGCTGGCTCGGCTTTTGGCTATGCAGGGGGTAGGCTTGCTCAAAGACTGGGTGTTGATGATATTGATACGGCAATGGTGCGTGGGTCGTTGGCAGATGATACCGCTCGCAAACTAAGTCAGGAGCAAATAGATACCAAGCTTTTGGCAGGAGAAATAGGCAATGGCACAACCAATCGTGCGGTCGGTGGCTTAAAAGGCTTAGTCAAAGGGGCAGTGTTAGAGGGCTTTACCGAAGAGTTGCCACAAACCATGAGTGAAACTGCCATTAATAACTGGGCAAATGACCGTCCGCTCATGAAAGACATGGTAAACAATGCCGTACTTGCCACGTTGTCAGGCATGGCGATGGGTTCACCAACAGGGGCAATATCGGGGGTTAATAACGCCAAGAATAATCAGGCGTTACAACAAAGACTTGAACAGTTGCAACAAGCACAGCAAAACAGCATAGCCCAAGAAGCCCCTGCTAACCTGCCAACGGTGGCAGGCAATGATGGGTATTATGACTTATCTGATATTGACACAGCACCGACTACCCCTATCGGTTTTCATGAAGATGTGGCAACCTCATCAGTTAATGAGTATACCTACTCATTGCCAAGTGATATGGGACAAACGATTGGCACTCGCTCCATGCCAGATGATGTGCCTGATGTGGCAAATGACCCAAATTATCCACTACCTAACGCCCAAAGTGGACAAAATCCCCAAAGTCAGGAAGTGCCAACAAACCTACCTGATGTGGCAAATGATGAACAGCCAACACCACAAAATACACCCCTTGCTGATGTCAATCCCCAAACATTTGCCAATCCCCAAAACTTTGACAGTTGGCTAAATCAAGATGAATTTGTCAATCAGTACAAGGCACAGCAGGAGTTAAAAGCCCAAAAACCGTCCGAACGAATGGGGCTAGACCCCAATCAAGGCTCGCTGACCCGTTCGGCGGTTGTGGCGGTGGACAGTGGGGCAGCACAGGCGATAAACCCACAGGCAGGTGTGGTGGCAGGTGCTACACAAGCCCAAGCCCAAGAAGGTACGCTTGCTCGTGCGTCCATGCAATCAGAACCGCTATCGGCATATCAAACCCAGCTCCAAGAGCGGACAGCACAGCAAGAAGTGCAAGCCCAAGAAGCCAAAGCGGTGTTTGCCAATGCCCCAAAACTCATCGGCAAACAAAACTACATCCAAAACCAAAACGAACGCTTGCCCACACAAATCATGGCGGTAGAAGCAGACAGTCTCATGCCCAGCGTGGATAACACCACAAACCAAGCCCGAGACAGAAGTCGCACCGCCAGTCGTGTGCAGGTGGATAACATCGCTAATAACCTAGACCCCATGCAATTGACCGACAGCACGGTCATGGGGCATGGCTCGCCAACCATTAGCGATGATGGCACAATCATCGCAGGTAATGGGCGGACAATGGCAATCAAACAAGCCTACTTGCAAGGCAAGGCGGACGAATACCGCCAAATGCTCATGGAGCGTGCAGACGAGTACGGACTGGATAAAACTGCCCTAGCAGGTATGAAAAATCCTGTATTGGTCAAAAGTGTGGGTAATGTGGGAGCAGATAAGCTAAGACAGCTCGCCCTAAACTCTAACGAGACAGGCACGATGACCCAATCAGCCTTTGAGAACGCAAGGGCGGACGTGGAGCGTGTGGCAAATATCAATCTAAACCAGCTAAAAGCCGATGAGCGGGGCGATATCAACACGTCAAGCAATCGCCATATCATCAATGAGTTTGTCAGTCAGTTCCCCATTGAGCAACAAAACGCCATGCGAACTTCTAATGGCGTGCTATCCAAGCAAGGGCTTGAACGTTTTGAAAATGCCCTACTGCTATCTGCCTATGGCGACAACCCAACCACGCAAGCAATCTTAGAAAGTACGGATGAAGAAGTTAGAAATGCAGTCAAGGCAATCGTGGCAACCGCCCCAACAGTGGCAAAAACCAAACAGGGTATACAAGACGGCATGACCCCCAATGATGACATTGCCAGCGACATTACCGAAGCCTTGTCTATGCTTGCCAAACTCAGACGAGAAGGGGTCAAACCGTCCGACTATCTGGCACAGACAAATCTGTTTGGCGATGAGTTAAGCCCCGCAGGGCAAAGACTGCTTGCCTTTATGGATGCCAACATCAAAAGCGTGGTAAAAATTCGTCAGCTTTTGTACAAATATTATGATAATCTATCACAAGAGAACCTAAAACAAGATGATATGTTTGGCAAAGAGACCCAAACCAAACAATCACGCCTAAACCAAGCCTTACAGGAGCTAGGACATGACCAATTCGTCCAACCAACCACAGCAACCACAGCAACAGCAGAACAAGCCAGACCCACTAGCCAAGCTAGTCAAGTCAATGAGCGACCCGAAAAAAGCGTCAGCGATGAACAAAGCATTGGACGAGATGATGGGCGAGTAACTGATAGTCAGACCGCCAAAAGCAAAACAAAACAAAAACCTAAAAACGCCCTAGACGCTAACAAAGACAAGCGGGTCAAAAAAGCCCAAGAAAAAGCGGACACCCAGCTGAGACAGGATTGGGGCGTATCGATGATTGGTAATTTCGAAACCACTGATGAGTTTCCTGCTGATTTTTCAAAGGAAAATAGCGACCCAGTCAAAGAAGCTTTTTTAAAAGACAGTGAAGATTACCTAAAAATCGTCCAGTATTTGCTCGAAGGTCAAGGTTATTCTTTATACAACGGCAAAAATGGCAAGCCCGAAAAAATCAACATCAACCATGATGATGTTACGCTCATTATGCATAAAGAGCGTGTGAACATCTATGTAAAAATATCAGCAAGCCCTATATTTACTGGCGAATACGGCGAGAAAAAACACCCGCAAAATGTCCATATTTTATACCGTGTGAGCAAAGGAGATTACAGCAATCGACTCAGTGCAGGTAGCAACAATTTTAATCAAGCCACTTTGACGGCAGGCGAGCTTGCCCAAAAATTGGATGAATTGGTACAAAGAGAGATTTTCCGTGACAAGGTAGATTTCACCAAGTCTATTAATGACAATGCTATCAAAAACTTAACCAATGAACAAGCCCAAGCAGTTTTGGATATGTTTAATGGCAAAGAAGTGGACAAATCGGTGTTTGGCAGCCAAACACAAAATAACACCACTCTTTCCCAAGCCAACAACCAAACAAGCACGCCTGCCACACCACAGAACGCAGAACAGGCACAAGATGACGGTGATGTTGTCTCAAAACTGGGGTTAGACAGAGCATTATTTGAAAAATTAAAAACCCATCGTCAGCAAGGGGGCGATTGGAATGAATTTAATTTGATGAATGATTTGAGAAAATCAGCCAACACAGAAAAAGTCACTGCCGAATACAAAAAGAATTATAACAAAGAGCCTAGAAAAATAGACTTGATGGCATTTTTGACACAGCAAATCAAAAATGCCATTGACAATCCAAGTCAAACGACGGATAATCCAGAAGCATCTAGCCAGCAACAGGAGCAACAAAATGCTATCACAAACCGAGCTCAAAGCCCATCTGACAGAATACTGGCAGACACACCGTCCGACAGCGTGGCAACAGATGACACCAGAGAGACAGCAAGCCTTCATTCAAAGTCTGATGAACCGAGTGCAAGACGAGACACAAATCAATCAACAAATGGCGATGACAGCCAGCGAAGCACAGGCGTACTCTCTGATGGAGCTAAAACAGGCGTTTCCGAGCGAGTAGAAACGCAAAAAAATAACCAGTCATCAGCTGATGTTGATGATGGTATTGCCACGCCTGCAAAACAAGAACAAACCACAACGCAAGCCCTAGACAACGCCCTATCCACCACCAATGCCCCTACCTTCGCCCTATCTGATGAGATGGTACAAACAGGCTCGGTCAAACAAAAGCTAGAAACCAACATTGCCATCATTGAGCTTTTACAAGCCCTAAAAGCCGATAACAGACAGCCCACCAATGATGAAAAGGCACTCATGGCAAAATATACAGGCTTTGGTGGGCTTACTGACGCTTTTCCCGACAGTCAAGGCAACTATAAAAAAGGCTTTGAAACATTGGGGGAAAAACTTAAAAATCTGTTAAGCCGTGATGAGTACGACAACGCCCGTGCCAGCTCTACATCGGCATTCTTTACCCCACCTAATGTTATCAATGCAATGTGGGACATTGCACAAAGACTGGGCTATAATGGTGGTGTGGTGCTTGAACCGTCCGCAGGGATTGGGGCATTCATCGGACACGCCCCCAAAAACCTACCCCAAAACATCATCGGTGCAGAGATTGACCCCACCACCCACGCCATTACAGGCTATCTCTACCCACACGCCAACATCTTTAACCAAGGTTATGAAACCTTGTCTTTGCCTGATAACAGCGTGGATTTGGCAATCGGCAATCCCCCTTATGGCGGTGTTCGCCTAAATTTCAAAGACAAGCCCCACCTATCAGGCAAAACCATTGCCAACAGCTTTATGCAAGGCACACTAGAACAGGTCAAACCGAGTGGCTTATCGGTCATGGTGGTGTCATCGTCCTTTATGGATAGCACAGACGCTAGTACAAGAAAGGCAATGGCACAGCTTGGCGAGCTTGTCGGGGCGGTACGCTTGCCCAACACCACCTTTGATGAAGCAGGGACGGCGGTGGTGGCGGACATTCTTGTCTTTAAAAAGCACGATGAAGCAACCCTGCAAGCCTACAAAGATGGCACAAATAATACCTATCCGTCTTGGGTGCAAAGTGGTAAACGCCAAAATGATGACGGCACAGAAGTCAATTTTAACCCTTATTTTGATGATAAAATTGCAGGCGAGTTTGAATTTGGCACCGGCGAAGGTGGGCGAGCGGTCTATACCGTCAAAGAGACAGGCGGTATTGAAAAAGCCCTAGATAGCTTTGTTAAATCCTTTGAAAAAGTCAAGTCCACACGCACTGTCAAAGAAATCCAAACCGAAATTGACACCGCCAACAAAGCGATGATTGAGAGCCTAACCTTACACTCAAATGGACAATCCGAAGGTTATATCGGTCGTGAAAATGGTGTATTGGTACAAGTCATTGAACGCACAGATGGCAACGCAACAAGCCTAACTAAACGCCCACTACTACCGTCTAGTGTGTGGTCGGACAGCTATTCCCAAGATTTGGACGGTCGCTGGTATCGCCTAGAAGATGTCAAAGACAAAAACGGCAAGGCGATCAAAGAAAAAGACAAAGACGGCAAAACCCTACGCACCAACAAAAAACAAAAAGTCTATTATGACGAAAAAGACATTTCTCCCCAATCCAAACTGGGTGATCGTGGCATGAATGTCATCAGCAGGGCTCTAGAAATTCAAGGCTTGATTGAAAATCAGCTCCGCTTAGAACAAGGTGGGGCAAGTGATACAGACATTGAGAATAACAGGAAAGAGCTAAACCGTGCTTATGATGAGTTTGTCAAAAAATTTGGCTATCTAAACAACGCCAATAACGCCAAGTACATTGACAAACTGCCAAAAGCCAACTTTATCCTAGCCCTAGAAATAGGCTATAAAAAAGAAGTGGCGATTGGTACAGGCAAAAACAAAGAGATTAACGAGCCTGAAAAGGCAGGTAAGGCGGACATCTTATCCAAGCGAGTGCTTGAACCCAAAGCCCAAAAAACCAAAGCTGATAGTCCCCAAGATGCCCTAAGTTTATCGCTGGCTTATCGTGGCTATGTGGATTTGGATTTAATGCAGGATTTGACAGGGCAGACTAAGGAGCAATTAACCAACACCCTAAGCAAGACAGGCGAGCTGTTTTTTGACCCACAAAGTGAAAGTTGGGTCATCAAAGATGAGTACCTAAGCGGTAACATCCGCCAAAAGCTAAACACCGCCAAAGAGCATAACCTTACCCAAAATGTGACGAAGCTTGAAAAAGTCTTGCCAAAGGACGTTGAGATTGAAAATATCTCTATTCGTCTGGGTATGAACTGGTTGCCTGAACAAATTTATGGCGATTTTGCCAAACAGCTATTAGGCAATCCTAATGCGTATGTGGAGTATGAGCCAATCACGCACACTTATAGCGTGGTCGGTAGTGCCAGTCATACTGCCATCAATGAGTTTGGGGCGGGCGGTAAAAATCCTGAATGGATTTTGGATAAAATCCTAAATAACAAGCAAATCCGTGTAACCCGAACTGTTGATAAACAAACCATACTCATGGTAGATGAGACGGCAGAAGCCAATGACATGGCAAAAACAATCAAGGGCGAGTTTGAAAACTTCATCTACTCACACCCTGATATTGCCAACATTGCCAAGCTTTATAATGAGAAGCATAATGCGGTCGTGGGGCGTAAATATGATGGCTCGCACCTAGAATTGTCGGGTAAAGTGCCTGACAACGTCATCAAACTAAGAACGCACCAAAAAAATGCGGTATGGCGTGGTGTTACCACCAATGCGGTGCTATACGACCATGCGGTCGGCTCTGGCAAGACCTTTACGGGCATTGCTCGGGCGATGGAGCGTAAAAGATTAGGGCTATCCAAAAAGCCTGTCTTGGTTGTGCCTAATCACATGGTGGGGCAATTTGCTCAGGACATCTACCGCCTATATCCGTCTGCCAATGTGCTTGCGGCAGGAACAAAAGACTTTGCCAAACGCAACCGAAAGCGTCTATTTGGGCAGATTGCCACAGGCGATTATGACATCATTGTCTTGCCCCATTCGTCTTTTGAGTTCATGAAGTTGTCTGCTGACCGTCAAAAGATTATGCTAGAACAAGAGCGTGATAAAATCATGAATGCCATTCGTGCCATGAAAGCCGAGCAAGGCAAGCGTGAGAGTGTCAAACAGCTAGAACAAGCCAAAAAGAACCTAGATACCAAACTGGAAAAACTTGCCAAAACCAAACGCCATGACAGCGAGTTTAGTTTTGAGCAAATGGGTATTGATGACATCACGGTGGACGAAGCTCATGAGTTCAAAAACCTATTTTTTACCACAAAAATGCAAGGGGTTAAAGGTTTGGGCAATCCTGCTGGCTCAAACAAGGCGATGGATTTGTGGTTAAAAACCCAGTATTTGCACCAAACAAATGGTAGCGTGGCGTTTATGACAGGCACGCCCATATCAAACAGTGCTGCCGAAATGCACGCCATGATGCGATACTTAATGCCCGACACCTTGGCAGAAATGGGGCTAGATAACTTTGACGCCTGGGCGAACACCTATGCGGAGAATGTCGCCAAATTTGAAGCAACCGAATCAGGACAGCTCAAACTTGCCACCCGTTTTGCCCGTGAATGGCAGAACATGGGCAGTCTTATGAACCTATGGCAAACGGCAACAGACAGCGTTACCAATGAAGACATTAAGGCAACCTACAAGGCAGAAACAGGGCAAGAGTTCCCCTTGCCACAGGTGGACGGTGGCACAAGAAAAAGCGTGGTGGTCAAGCCAACCGCCCAACAAGAGCAGATTTTGCAGATGATTTTGGCGGGGTTTGCCAAGATTGAAGCCAAAGAGTTGGATAAAGAAGAAGCGGACAAACTTCGCTTACAGCTTATGGATTTGGCAACCAAAAACGCCCTAGACCCACGCACCATTAACCCAAGCCTTGATGCTGGCGGAAAGATTGGTGCAGTGGTGGATAATGTGGTGGACACTTACCACAAATGGAGCGATGATAAGGGTACGCAAATCATCTTTTTAGACCGCTCAATCCCCAAAAGTCGTGGCGATGACAAGAAAATCGCTGAATATGAAGCTCTACTACAACGCCGTGAAAACGCCATACAAACTGACAATGACGAGGAGTTACTCAAAGCCAATGACTTGTTAGATAAATATGATGAAAACGAAATGGCGGAGCTCATTACCGCCAAAAATGGTGGATTTACGGCTTATGATGAGATTAAAAAGGGCTTGATTGCCCGTGGCATACCTGCCGATGAGATTGCCTTTATCCAAGAAGCTGAAAGCGATGATGATAAAACCGCTTTGTTTGATCAAGTCAATGCAGGGCGTGTGCGTGTCATCATTGGGTCAAGCCAACGCATGGGGGCAGGAACGAACATTCAAAAACGTCTGGTGGCATTGCACCACGTGGACGCACCGTGGAAACCGTCCGACATTGAACAGCGTGAAGGGCGGATTATCAGACAGGGTAATGAGCTGTACGAAAAATACGGTCATGATAACTTTACCGTCTCTATCAATGCCTATGTTACCGAAAAAACGGCAGATGCCAAGCGTTGGGACACGATGAGTGCCAAACTAGGTACGATTAACGCCATTCGTCATTATAATGGCGAACATACCCTAGATTTCCAAGAAGATGATGATAATTCATCATTCCAAGAGATTGCTGCCCTTGCCACAGGCAATCCCCTAATGCGTGAGCGTGTGGAGCTGACCGCCCAAAAAGAACAGCTAGACCGTGCCAAACTCAATCATCAAAAACGAGATGCTGGCAATCGCACCAAACTCACCCAAGCCCAAAAAAATGCCAACGCCCTGCCTAAGCAGATAGAAGCCTATACCAAGGCAAAAGCCCAATATGACGAGCTATTGCCACAGGCACAGGCACAGTTTGACAAAACAGGCATCACGATTGACGACAAGCGGTTTACCGACCGTAAAAGTGCCAATGACTATATCAATGACAAAGCCAAACAAGCCACAGACAACGGTAAAAAGGCAAGCTATGTCATCGATGGCGAGAGCGTTGCCAGTCTATCAGGGGCAACCGAGAAAATCCGCCAATCACAGATAGCCAAAAAAGGCACAACCCCAACACTCATCACAACAGACGGCAAAACGTCTGCTATCGTGAGTGAGGCGGTAACTGACAAGGTCATCAATCAGGTTAATAAGCACAATAACGAGACCGCCATTGCTCAAATCATGGGCTTTAATGTGCTAAGTTATGATACAGGGTCAAACACCCTTTTAACCTTAGAGACCCAAGACGGCTATGAGATAGCCAACACCACCCTAGATCACTTCGCCACTCGTGAGAAAGTGGAGAATGCCTTTGGACGGTTGGTGGGTAGTTTGGGGCAAAATGTCAATAATTCCTTACAAAATGTTCAAAATCAATTAAAAATCGCCAATGACACCATAGAGCAACTGCAAGACAAAACAGGCTTGCCCTTTGATAAAGAGCAGGAACTCAAAGACGTAAGCGACCGCTTAAATGATGTGCAAGCTCAACTGTCCGATGATGACAGCGAAAATCAATTTAAGGACGATGCTAAATTTGCTGACTTAAAAGCCTTGTTAGGCAGTCGCACCCTACAAAATGGACAATCTGCCACGCCATTTGTGCCAACGGCTAATTATGAAACCGGTAATAAGGCAAGTGCAAACCAAGCACTGTCACAAGCGGATTTTGATGAACTAAGAACCATACAAAAGGACATGTTGTCTGTGCTAGACAGCTTGCCAGAGTCTGACCCTAAAAAAGACCAATACACCAATGAAGTCTATGCCCTAGACCGCAGCGATGAACAGCCCGCCAAAGATGCCAGAAATAAACTCATGAAAGACATTGCTACTTATGAGCTGGTGGTAAGAAAAGCAGGCGAGCTATCAGACGGCTTGGGAGCATTGGGTTATACCGTCAAGGCGGATAAGGTCGAGCAGACAGATGACAGCTATACCACGAACATAACCGCCACCAAAGACGATAGGGTGCTAGACATTCGTATCAATAGAATGATCAATGAACACCGAGCCAATGACCCGACAAGAAATGGCGTGTTTGTCAATGACAATGGGTTAAATTATTCATTTAGCATTAATGAACTTGCCATTAGTCAAGGTATTGATAACTATCATGAGTATAAAACCAATGGTAAGCATTTTGGCGATAACCGCCCACAGCTAACCTATGCAAAAGGCACGACATGGCAAGAGCAAATGCGAACCGAGCTGGCACGACTGTTTGACGATGACCCACGCCTGAGCGGGTTTGTGGAAATGGCGAATAATCCAAAGCTGGCAAGCTCCTACAAAAACGAAATCCGCCTAGCCTTAACGCACTATGCAGACAGACAAGCCGAAAAGGGCAATGCCCTATTGCCCCATGAAGTAGAAAGCGGTATCGCCAATAGACGCCATGAGCGTCAAGTCAAGGCAGACCGCCCCTATTTTGGTAAAGACCGACCCAAATTTGACATTGGTGAGAAAGCAAAAGACACCAAACAAGAGATAGCAGGGCAACTGGCACGCTTGTTTGATGATGACCCAAAATTGTCAGAGTTCACCGATGAAGCGAACAAGGCAACCAGTCCTTTGAAACTAGCGATGATACTAAACGCCATTAAAGACCATGTCAGTCGCATGGTCATGGACGGCAAAGCCTTGTTTATGGGCGAAGTGCTACAACGCCAAAATGCAGATTATCACGCAGGTAAGCTCAAATTTAGCAAACAAGGCGGACGTTATGGCACAACCGCCCAAGACGTGCTGGACGTGTTAAATAACCGTTTTGGCAAAGACACCATTAAAAAACTGCTAAATAACGATAGCCTAAAAATCATCAGTCTGGCCGAAGCCAAAGCCCAATTTGGTAATATCCCTGATGATGTGGACGGCTTTTATACCGATGGCACAGCTTATCTTATCCATGACAACATACACACCGATATGATTGTGCCAACGTTCTTGCATGAGCTTGGCGGACATGGCGGACTACAAACGCTGATGAGCGAGCGAGCCTATCAGAGCCTACTAAATGAGTTTCATGACATGGTGGCAAGGGGCGATGAGACTGCCAAACAAGCCAAAGCCCTAGCCGATAGGCACTCACGCACACAGGCAGAAGCCGACAGCGAGTATTTGGCATACATGATTACCCTAGCGGGTCGCAACAACTCATCAAAGGCAAAGAGCCTAATGAACCGTGTCATCATGGCGGTTAAGACGTTCTTAAAAAATACCTTTGGTATCAGTCTTGCCTTAACGCCTAATGACATTCTTGCCTTGTCTGAAAAAATGGTCAGAGACAGGGCAAATGGACAAGTGGGTAATGGGATTGATGATGTTTGGTATAGTAAGCCCACGCCCCAAACTGAAATCGATGACGTTCAAAAAATATATAAAAACACAGACGAGTGGTTAAAAGCACCCAACGGCGAACCAACTCGTTTAACTAAAAAGCAATGGCTACAAGTGCGTACACCGAGCTTTAAAGCATGGTTTGGTGATTGGGAAAATGACCCTGATAATGCCAGTAAGGTGCTTGATGAAAATGGCGAGCCACTTGTGGTTTACCATGGCACGAAACGTACAAATCGTTTTTATGCTTTTGAGAATAATTCACATGGTTTGCATTTTGGGACAAAAGAACAGGCAAAAGCAAGAAACTCAGGCAGACTAATACAGGCATTTCTAAATATTCGTAATATTGAGTGGGTGGAAGACCAAGGTGTGCATTGGAGTTTTGATGTTAAGTATGCTCCGCAGAGAGGTATTGACGGTTTTATTTATGAAAATGAAGTTGAGGGTAGCGGAGATAGTTTTGTGGCATTCTACCCAAATCAAATCAAATCCGCTACTGATAATATCGGTACATTTGACTCAAATGATGATATTAGATTTAGCCGTATGGCGGACATGGCGGATTTTTATGACAAAAATCAAGACAAAGCCAAAGAAGTGCTGGGTAAGTTGGGCGGTGTGGTTAATGACTTTATCAACAATCCCAAGTCATTTGTTAAATCTGCCAAACAAGGCGTGGGCGGTAAAGCTCAAGACCATTTGGGTAAGTTTTTGCAGTTTTTAGGCAGACGGCAACTGGTGGACTTGTTCGCCAAAAAACTAGACGGCTTAAAGGCATATAGCGACCGTGTGGCACAAATGGACGCTGACAGTAACGAAAATGCGTTTAGAGCCGATAAATTGGCGGTCAAATGGGGTAAGCTAAAAGACGAGCAAGCCCTAGCCGAGCTTATGCACGATGTTACCCAAAAAGGCATAGACCCAAGCCGTTCCTACCAAACAGGCGATAAGGCACAATACCAACGCTTAAAACGAGCGTATGACAAGCTCACGGACGATGCCAAAGCGGTGTACGAACAGGCAAGAGATGATTACCAAGACTACTACAAAAACCTGCACGAAGCCATGACAGGGCGGATTAAACGCAATGCCAAATTATCCAATGAACGCAAACAAACGTTACTGGACGAGCTAGATAAGCAATATCAAGCCACGCAAAAGGTGTTTTTCCCGCTCACGCGTTTTGGTGATTATGTGGTGGTGGTCAAAGACACGGACGGTAATGTGGTCAATGTCGCTCGTGCCGAAACCAAAGCAAAAGCAGACGAGATAAGACGTGGGCTTATCCGTGATAATCCTAATCATCAGGTGGGGCAAGTGGTGCTGGGGCGTGATATGGATATTCGTGAGCTGGGCGGTGTGCAGGCATTGGCAAGTGAGTTTTTGACCGATGAGCTGGATTTGGGAGATGAGCTACACCAAGCCTACCTAAACAGCTTACTTGACCGTCAATTTGCCAATAATAACGTGGAGCTAAAAGGGACGAAAGGGTTTAGCACCAATGCCCGCCGTGCCTATGCTCATCACATGAGCCGTGGCGGTTATCATATCGCCAAACTAAGACATACTGACAGACTGCGGACAGAGCTTGACCGTATGCAGAAGCATATTGATGAGAACGTGGATAACCCTGATTATGACCACGTTACCATGCAAAGAGTGGTGGACGAGATGGAAAAACGCCACAGCCTGCTCCTTGATCCACCGTCAAGCCCTGTATCAACCATGGCAACAAGTCTAGGTTTTATGTGGTATATGGGGCTATCTCCTGCCAGTGCGTTGGTAAACATCTCTCAGACATTCTTGGTTGCCCTGCCAATGATGAGTGCAAAATTTGGCAGTGTAAAATCGGCAAAAATGTTGGGTGAGATTTCAAAAATCCTGGCGACCAATAAAAATGACTTGACCGAAGTGCTGACAGGCGATGAGCTAAAAATGTTTAAAAAAGCGGTGAATATGGGTGTGATTGACATGACCCAAGCCCATGATTTGGCAGGGATTGCTAATGGCGAAGATAGTAGGGTGTCACAAGCGATACAGCCTGTGATGAAGGTGGCGAGCTTTATGTTTCATCAAGCCGAAAAATACAACCGCCAAGTAACCTATTTGGCAAGTTATCGGTTGGGTATTGAAAAGGGATTAAGTCCAGAACAGGCAATGGAGCAGGCGATACAGCTCACCTATGATGGTCATTTTGACTATGCCAGCTCCAACCGCCCAAGATTCATGCAGGGTAATTGGCAACGGGTGTTGTTTTTGTTTAAACAGTATAGCCAAAACATGGTTTATACACTCACACGGCAAACCTATCAAGCCGTTAAGGGCGAAACAGCAGAGCAAAAGCGTGAGGCAAGAAAGATTTTGGGCGGTATTTTGGCAGGTCATGCTCTGATGGCAGGGGCATTGGGCTTGCCCTGGGTCATTACCATGCCATTTTTGGCGATGTTTTCGGCTTTGGGTGGCGATGATGACGATGAGCTGACCGACAATGAGACCGAGTTTAGAAACGCCCTAGCCAGTGTTGTCGGTAAAGATTTGGCAGAAGTCATCGCCAAAGGTGTGCCAAGAGCGTTTGGGGCGGATTTATCCACTCGTGTGGCGTTAAATGACCTTATCATTCCACGCACCCAAGACGGACTAGAAGGGCAAAGACAGGGCGAGAATGTGTTAGCGGCAGCAGCAGGACCATTTTTTGCCATTCCTATCTCAATGCTAAAAGGCATGGGGCAAATCGGACAAGGGCAAACCCTGCAAGGCGTGGAGAACATGATACCCAAAGCCCTAAGAGACCCCCTAAAAGCCTATCGCTATGCCACCGAAGGCAACGTGGACAAATCGGGCATTGAGATTGTGGAGCGTGAGAATGTCGGTATATCAGACATCGCCCAGCAAGCGATTGGATTTAGAAGTGGGAAGTTTGCCAAAGCCCAAGAAGTCAAATCAGCGATATATCAAGCGGATAAACAGCTTACTGCCATTCGCTCTGACCTTGTCAGACAATACGCCCTAGCCAAAAGAAATGGCGATGATGAGCAAATGGATAGGATTTGGGAAGAGATTAAACACTTTAATGTCAAACACCCAAGCGTAAAAATTACCAAACCTGCCCTAATGCAGTCTATCCGCCAACGCCAAAGACGGATTGATAATGCCAAAGACGGTATTTATCTGTCCAAAAACCGTGAGTATTTGCGAGAGTATGGGGCGTTTGGGGTGGGTGGATAAGAAATAAGCTAGTTAAGCTCTTTTTCGTATGCCCTGATAGCGTCCATAATCAGCTGATTTTGGGGAATGCCTAGGTGTTCGGCTAGGGATTTGATGAGCTCTACATCGTCTTGATGGAGTTTGTAAGTCTTACTGACAACACCCCGTTTGGCATCTGATTTGGCTTGAATTTCTACTCTTGACTTTGGCATAGATAGACCTTATAATAAAAATCAAGGAATGTGCTAAGCAGGACGGCTATCCTACTTAGCACCCAGTTTGTTAGTTGGTAGCTAACTTACTGGCTTATTGCTTACCAAGCATTTCTGCTTATGAGTAGTAAGACAATAAGGACGATGATTTTGGTTGATGTTCTCATCGTTCTTTTCCTTGTGTTGTCGCTAGTGCTAGTCACTAGCACCTAACTAGCAACCCTTGCTAGATGAGTATATTATAAGTGTACCTACCAAAGAAGTCAAGCATTTGATAGAATACGTTGCAGAGCTACAACTACGTCTTGACATCTCCGAGCGTTGCATTCATGTTTTGCACCAAAGACTTGTTTAAGCCATAATTACCCAAGCACCCTACAAGAAAATTGTGGGGTGTTTTTGTTTGCCCCTACAAGGTTCGCACCCCTTGCCACGACTGGCTATAATACTCAAAAACAAGTGAGTAAGCCATGACAAAAAGACAAATAGACTGGGAAAAGATTGAGCTGGATTATCGGGCTGGCATTAAGACATTAAGACAGATTGCAAGTGAGCATGATGTTGCTCATAGTGCTATTGCTAAGAGAGCAAAGCGAGATGACTGGTCAAGAGACTTATCTGCAAAGATTGAGAAAAAAGCCGAAGAGCTGGTGAACAAGTCGCTAGTGAACACCGAAGTGAACAAAGAAAGGTCGGCAACCGAAAAGCAAGTGATAGACGCCAACGCCCAAGCAATCTTAGAAGTGCGTTTGTCTCATCGTAAAGACATCAACAAAGCCAAAAATCTGATGAATGCCCTGCTTGATGAGCTGGGCAGTCAAACGATAGAGCGTGAACTGTATGAGCGATTGGGCGAGTTTTTGCGAGATGAAGATGAAAAAGGTATAGACAAGCTCAATGACTTATATCAAAAGGTCATCAGCACCCCAAGTCGTGTACAGTCTATGCAAAAATTGGCAGACACAATGAAAACGCTCATCACATTAGAGCGTGAAGCCTTTAATATCGGTAAAGAAGTGGAAAAAACATCTGACCCTCTAACTGAACTCATCACTACCATCGCTAAAACTAACAAATCCACTTTTGGTGTGGTCGCTGATGACCCAGAATATGAGCAATAGGCAGGCGTGCAATGGGAAATCTGATTTATCATAGCGACAACAGACGATACACCATACCTGACAGCCCTGCTGAATTAGAAAGGTGTTTGGCTGACCCGCATTGGCGACTGTTTAGCGGGTGTTTGTACAAGATTATGCTCAAAGGCGATGATGAAACAGATGCTTTTGTCATGCCATTTATCCCCAATGACGCACAGGTTAAGTTTATCAAACGCCTGTGGCACCGAAATATCATCTTAAAGGCTCGTCAATTGGGCTTTACCACGCTGATTGCCATCTTGTATCTTGACCACGCCTTGTTTAATGCCGACCAACGCTGTGGTATCATCGCCCAAGACCGTGAGACCGCAGAATCAATTTTTAGGGACAAAGTCAAATTCGCTTATGACAACTTGCCCCAAATCATCAGGGAGCGAATGCCACTTGCCCGTGATAGTGCCAGCGAGCTACTTTTTGACCACAACAATTCATCAATCCGAGTAGCAACTTCTATGCGTGGTGGTACAATCCACCGCTTGCACGTCTCAGAGTTTGGTAAAATCTGTGCCAAATACCCAGACAAGGCAAAAGAAGTGATGACAGGCTCAATCCCTGCCGTACCGACCAATGGCGTGCTTGTGATTGAAAGCACTGCAGAAGGTCAGCAAGGGGATTTTTACAATCTAACTCAGACCGCCCAAGCCCATTTTGCTCAAAAGAAAATCCTTACCCCCAAAGATTATCGCTTTCATTTTTATGCGTGGTGGCAAGAACCCAAATACCGCCTAGAAGTTGCAGGCGTGAAAATCTCGCCTGCTGACCACGCTTATTTTGATGAAGTGGAAATGATTGTCAAACGGGACATGAACCTTGACATCAAAATCCACCCAGAGCAACGGGCGTGGTATGTAGCAACCAAGAATGCAGACTTTTCAGGTAATCCTGACAGAATGTGGCAAGAATATCCGTCATATCCTGCCGAAGCCTTTCAAGTCTCAACCGATGGCAATTATTATGCCAAAGACATGCTCGAATTGCGTCAGCGTGGCGGTATTACCGATGTAGCCATTCTTGACGTGCCTGTCAATACCTTTTGGGATATTGGCAACTCGGACGGCTGTGCGATATGGTTTCATCAAGAAGTAAACGGTCAAGACCGCTTTATTGATTATTACGAAGCCCACAATGAGACCTTACAACACTATGTTGCACAATTAAAGTCAAAAGGCTATGTGTTTGGCACACACTACCTGCCCCACGATGCTGACCACGAACGCCTATCAGCCAATTACAACAAATCCACCCGACAGCAGTTGCAAGACTTGATGATTGGCGAAAAGTTTGTGACTGTGCCACGCATACAGTATCTGATGGACGGCATTCAGCAGACAAGGGCGTGTATGCGTAATTATTGGTTTGATGAGACACGGTGTAAGCTCGGCATACAACGCATTGACGGCTATAAAAAGAAATTTAGCCAAAAAGACAATCGCTACATAGACCTGCCCGACAAGTCCAACGGTTGCACCGAAGGAGCAGACGCCCTAAGACAGCACGCACAGGCTAAGATGATGGGTTATTTTGACAGTAAGGACGACTATAAATACGAGAACGAAGGCTTGGATTGGCAATTAACTTAACCACGATAAGCACACCCCCACAAGGTTCGCCACGCCTGCCTACATTTGCCATAATTGCTACACCTTTTTAACTTGGAGCAAATTATGGCAAATACCCTTTTTGACCATGCCCGCCAAATGTTTTTGGAGGCACAAATTAATGCGAAAACTGACACACTCAAGTGTTTGCTTGTTGATACTGGTAACTACACCCCACAACCTGCAACACACAAATTTCTCTCTGACATCTCGTCATCTGCTCGTGTGACCGCACCTGTGACATTAACGGGCGTTACGACAGATGGCGGTGCATTGGATGCCAATGATGTGACATTCACTTCTGTGACAGGAGCAAGCATTGAAGCCATTGTCATCTACAAAGACACAGGCACAGAAAGCACAAGCCCCATCATCGCATGGATTGATACGGCAACTGGCTTGCCCATCACCCCGAACGGCGGTGACATCATTGTGACTTGGGATAACGGCACTAACAAAATCTTTAAACTGTGACTTATGTGCTTGGGTTGAATTATCAACCCAAGCTCTTTAAGGGATAAAAAATGACGAAACCTACTCCTATCATCATTGGTGTACAAGGCTTCAATGCCTTTCAAGCCAAGCCTGAACCAGTGCCCGTCAGTAGAATAGACTGGCAAAAAATATCAGGGCTGACCTATTTTGAAAAATATGCCAAAGAACATAATGTCCAAGACATCATTCATTTTATCAATGATGAGATTGAACGCTATGGCGAAGAAATGGCGTATGAGCGTTATACAAACTGGTTTTACAATACAGGGCTGTGGCTCAATGAAACACCCATGGGAGAGTTAATAACATGAATGTGCTTTATGGGGGCTATATGGACCCTGAAACCAAACTCTATCCTTATACCATCATTGACATGGAACAGACGTTTACAAATAAAGATGATGCCTTTGGCTTTATAAAGTCAAAGGTGCGTGGCAATCTCATATATCATAAATCATTATATCAAAGTGATAATTATTATTTATTAGATAACATTCCCAACATTTGGCAAGACATCACAGGTGTTAAACGGTCTGCGGTTAGTATTGTGGCTGATAATGGCATTCATTTTTTGTTAGATAATTCTAAAAAGACAAGTTTGCCGATAAATGGTAACGGTGTTTTTGTGACCAATAGATATACAAGTACTGCCATCTCAGCATTGCCAAGTCTGTATCTTGCTATGAAAAATGACGGCAGTGATGTCTACACACATTACACAATCAATGGTTACGAAAATGGTGTATTGATTGAAAATACTATTTACAATGGTGTAGCAAAAGGCGTATTTTGGTTTGATGAGGACGGCATTATTTACTTTACTGTTGATAGTGCAGAAATGATAAATATCGGTTTATTTTCGGCAAATAGCACCAGCTTTTCGCAAATCGGTAAATTAGAATCCCTAAAAGTCTATGCCATTCGTTCAGTCGCCTCTTATGCTGAAGGCAAAGTCACCGATAAAACTGGCAAGCCTTTTAAAAATGCTCGCATCACCGCCCTAAGACGCCATAACATGATGGTGGCAGGCGAGGCAATCAGCGGTGATGACGGCTCATATAGAATGAACTTATTTGCTCTCAAAGGGAGCGAGCTTGTCATGGTGTGCTTAGATGATGATGGTAAAAGTCCAGATTTTGAAGCTCAGATTTATGACCGTGTTGTGGTGACATGATTGAAAAGGGTCGCATATCCTTGAATTTCACACTAAGCCAAAGCAAAAAAGGGCTTAGCACATCGTTACGCATTGATTTTGGGGTGTATCGCACCCAAGATGTCAAGTCCAATACTATTAGTCCTTTTGGTATTTCACCTTTTGTTGTTAATCCGCACTCTGTCCGCCATCGTTTTGTGCAAGATGGCCATGTCAAACAAGATTTTACCCTCCAAGAAACGGTTAGTGACCCTAAGCTCAACCAGGTTGACTTTGTTTTTGGTGGCAATCAATCAAAAGAAGGTCAGCATATCATTGTTGGTATGGGTGACCAATCATCTATACCAAGCACACATCACATCTATCGTCTGCGTGACTTTATTCAAAATGTGTCTGTTGGCGATGTTCAGGCGTTTGGGCGTGTTAAGATTACTAACAAAAACCAAACACTTTATACTCAAGCATGGATTTCCCATAAAATTGGTAATCCAACACTCATTAATAAAACCCAAGAGATAAAAGTTACAAGCTTTGCAACAGGTTGGTTTGGCTTGCCATCTGTTTCACCAAGATTTATTTATGTTCGTGGTTTTTTATCTGAGAGTGTCGCAAGTCCAAGTATTCTTAATAGTCTTCAATTTGTTAAAGCAATTGGCATTGAAAGTCATCAATTTGGGCAAGCACGCCTTGTTAATCATCGGCGGTTTTTGCCTGTTGTGGGATTTGATGCCCATACTGTCTCACGCCCAACCATCTGGTATGGCAAAAGACCTGTTGTCAATCATGGGTTTGTCAGCAGTCAATTTGGCGCACCAAGCCTACAAGGTGGTGTCCGTTATGTTGCCCCTAAAGGTATTAGCCATAAAATCATCTATCGACTTGATTACCCAGACCCAAATCGCCCCATCTTTGGTATTGCAGATGACATTAATAGCACGCCATACAAAAACACGTCAGCTATCCAATATGGTCGATATCTGTCTGTGTTGTCTTATGGTATGTTCGGAACAACAACAGCAAGTAACAAAAATCAAATCATACGGCCACAAGGAATAAATGGTTTAAATTTTGGCTTAACATTATTTGCTGGACCAATACGTCATCTATACCCAAAATCTTGGCAATCAGATGATTTTGGCTATGTTTCAGAGAGCAAAAACCCTAGAACATGGCAAAATCCAAGTGAAGGAATGCTTGGACTGTACAAAGGTTATGCAAGATGGCAATCTGGCCTGACTGTTTGGTATGGCACAAGACCGATTTTTTCTAAAGGTATCGAGCCTTATAAAAGGGATGTGCTTGGTAACCCACAAAGTTTTGTGTCATCTCCATACGTTGCACATCGCATGCAGTATGTGCAACCACATGGGCTTACAACACAAGCATTTGGTAAACCCACACTGAATCGCCCAGAGACCATCAGTATGCGTGGATGGCTATCTTTGGCGTTTGGCAACACCAAACTGGTTAATACCAAGCAAGTCCATCTAAGTACAGTAGGATTTCAAACCCATAATTTTGGTACAGTTAGTGTATCACCCAGAATTCTTAACCCAAAAGGCTTTGATAGTCAAGTTTTTGGAGAAATAGGCGTTGGTGGCGGCAAATTTCAAGGATTCGACAGCCTGTCTTTTGGGCATCATCGTATCAGTCTTTACCTGCATACCATCAGCACGCAAGGGGTTATTGCCACACAATATGGTGAGCCGTTTGTCCGTCACGCACAAATCTATCCAAAGGGCATATTTCATAATATTTTCGGTGATATTAGGATATACAACCACAATCGCACGATTCACCCACCATCAATTCATGTAAATACAATATCCATCTGGACAAGTATTAAGAATAGCCTATCTATTGTCAGTCCATCAAGCATTGTTGCTCCTGACTTCTATGCCCCCACTATTCTTAATGCTCGTCAGTATTTAAGCCCTTATGGGATTTATCAAGCACGCTTTGGCTATCATCAGGTGTTGTATGATTGGCAATTTTACCGATTCATTCAAGCCATTGGGTTAAGCTCAGCTGATTTTGGTAAAGCGAGCATTGTCAATAAGAATCAGTATGTCAGGACAGGTAATCTTTATCCGCCAGACATGCCTATTCCTAATGTCGAGTTAAAACAAAAGTATGTTCAACCAAAAGGCATTGACAGTCCCATTTTTGGTAAGGCGTATGTGGATTTTTACCATCGTGTGCTTGACACCAAGAGTGTTATCCCATTTTTAAATTTTGGCAATGCATGGGTAAGTTATCGCACTCGCACCATTAAGCCGATTGCTATCAGCAATCCCGTATTACCCAAACCTATTGTGGGTACAAGCCAATATATAGGCCCAATTGGATTTACAGCAACTCTGTGGCTAACCCGCATTATTCCAGAGATTGGGGTTATTTACCCACAAGGGTTTAAAGGTGAATTTGGTTATCACCAAGTGCAAAACCAACTGCAATATGCGCCAATGAGCGGATTTAATGCTCAAATTTTTGGTCAAACCCATCTCTATAACCTTGCACAATATATTCATGTTGTCAATGATGAACAAAGCGAATTATCCCCAAATGGCAAACAAAAAGGATTTGGTCAATGGATTGGTATTGTTAATAGAAATAAGGTCATCCGCACTTTTGGTTTTGCCCATGATGTGTTTGGACGCCATATTTTAAATAATAAGGCTGTGCTTGTCCGTCCTAGTGCTTTTGATGGTCTCCATATCAGCAATCCATGGGTAAGCGATAAGATACGGTATCTTATGCCAGATGGCATCCAATCACCCTACATCAGTCATTGGCATATTGTTTATAATGATGCTAGAGAGATACACCCCAAAGGATTTGTTAATCAAACAGCTTTTGGTAAGCCTACACTTGTCAACACCAGACGCATTTTAACAGGGATTAGTGGTTTTGATAGTAAGGTTTTTGGCTTGGCTATGATAGCCTATAAGGTACGCACCCTTGATGTTGAGTGGCGATACTCCATTGCACCACCCACAATTTCTTTGCCAAATATTCACTTATATACACGTTACATTACCCCAAAAGGTTTTGATGGAGCGACAAAGGGTAAATTTGGTCTTAATGACATTATAGAAAGATTCAACATTATTCAGCCAAGATGGGCACATAAACCATTGTTTGGCATCGCTTACCTCAAGAATCTAACGCCAGAAATCCATATTTTTGGACATGACAGCCAAGAGTTCGGACAGACGAGTATCAGAAATGAGTTTGAGCATATTCATCAACGGGGGCGTGAAAGCCTTGTCATGGGTAAACCAACCATTAAGGACAGACGACAAAAAATATATGTTGTGGGCTTAAGTGGTGTTAAATTCGGCAAACATCAGCTTGTCAAAGAGATACCTCCCTACTACCCACAATGGATTGATTTAAATAAATACAATCATCAATATGAACCCATCGGCGGTGATGGCATTCACAGTCGTTTAGTTTTTGGCACACCAACGCTTAGCGAACGAGCCATTGTTGTCAAAAGTTTTGGTGGTGAAAAATTTGGCACGCCCAGTCTAAGAGACAATAAACTGCAAATGCAATATGGGATTTTTGAGAATGAATTTGGAGTGCCTCTTGTCTGGATTAAAACTCAATATGTCACTGTTAAAGATGGCATAACAGGTCAAATATCGTTTGGCAAGCCAAGACTATCACCACACACCATCTATGCCCCAACAGGTGACAGAGCAACATCACAGGCACGAGCCAATCACCCAAGTGGTTACAACAACCACATAAACAGCATGGCGGTATTTGGAAAAACAACTGTCGCCAATCAACACCGTCATGTCAGAATGTATGGGTATCGCCATGACACGATTAGTGTGCCAATCATCAAAAATCGCCTTATCGTGATTAAGCCTTTTGGATTTAGGTTGTCTCGCTTTGGCATACCAATGATACCCTTTTCTTTGCAACAAATAGCAATGGTACATGGCATTCACCAGACAATCTTTGGGCAAACAAGAATACACCATAAAGAGATTGTTACCACCCAATATATTAAACCCAAAAGTCTTGTCGGCGAAATGGGTCGGCATGCGATTAGCAATTTCCACCGCACCATCCACCCAAAAGCCTTTATCGCCACACAAATGGGGCGGTCAAAACACCCTGACACACCCTTTATGTGGCAAGGCTTACGCATTGGCGAGCGGGTGCTAGGGAGCTATGGCGGATTTGACAGTAGCACTTTTGGCGGTGCGTGGATAAGCAACAAAATCCGTGAAGTGCGTGTGGACGGTTTTGACAGTTTTGTCAGTGAAAGCGACATCAAGAGCTTTAATGGCAGATTGACGGTCAAGCGAGCCATTGACGGCTTGCCAAAACAGCGTAAACCTGCTCAGGCAATCGGAGCGGTTGGCATTGAACCCAACACAATCCACACCCCAAACATCAAAAATAAAGCCCATTATATCCGTCCAGACGGTAACAGCGAGCAGTTTAGAAAAGGAGCATGGTAATGCAATCCAAAAACATTTTCCCGATTTTGGGCATGAATACAGTATCGGACACCGCAAGGCAACACGGCAATTTTGTTCGCCTTGCCAATAACGTAAACATCAATCCCAATGGCACGATTGAACTAAGGGCAGGCGTGAACAAGGTCAGCGACGCACCCATCAAAGACCTTTGGCAAAGCCCTTTGCACAAAGATGTGTTTGGGCGTGTCGGCGATGATTGGGTGCTTGTCAATCCTGTGAATTGGTCGGTTAAGGTGCTTGGACGGATTGGCAATGCACCAATTCATCACGCCCTTGTCAATAACCGTGTGGTAGTCAGTGGCAAAAATGGGCTGTATGAGTATGACGGACAAAGTGCCAAACCCCTAACCATACCCACACCGCCCCCGCCAATGGTAGAAGGACAAAGTCAAGGGCAGGATTTTGGCGAGTGCATAAGCGGACTTGATGAGACCACGCATAAGGCAAGAACAAGAGTCATTGCCATAAGCTATTTGGCAGGGCAAAAAGAAGGTGGGTTATCCAGCACGGTCAAAATAGACGCCGATAGCGTAACAGTTACCTTGCCAATGGTGTTTGACAAGACAGTAACGCACATCAATATCTATACGACAGAACAAGGCGGAGCGGAGTTAAAACTCCTAGCAAGCGTGCCAAAGGACACAGCCGAATACCGTTTTGATACAGGGGCGATACTGGGTAAACCTGCCACAACCGAGCACCTAGACCCCATGATGACGGGCAAATATCTGGCACTATGGCGTGGGCGTTTGGTGGTGGCAAAATCCAATGTCATCTATTTTAGTGAACCACTTAACTATCATCTGACCGATGAACGCCATAACTACATCGCCATGCCCCAAAGAGTTACGTTCTTAGAAGTCGTGGACGGTGGTATTTGGGTGGGGCAGACCACTGGCGTTGCCTTTTTGCAGGGCGTGGACATTGACGAGATGAGTATAAGCCATAAAATCGTACAAGCCCCCATTGCTGACAGTAGCACGCAAATGCCGTCCGAGACGGTGGGCGAGCTATCTAATGGCGGAAGTAGCATGGCGTTATGGTTATCTGCCAATGGCTATTGTATTGGCACATCTGACGGCTCTGTCGTGGAGTATCATGCAGGCGTGATGAATGGCATTACAGGCACAGGTAGCACCGTACAAGTGGGGCAAAGGGTGGTAACGGCAATCACTTGACCGCCCCTTACCCCCCACAAGGTTTTAAATATTTGACAAAGAGCGGTACGCTATGCACATCTTTTTATGGAGATAGCGTATGTACGATGACACCATCACGCCCGAACAAGGGGCAAAGCTTTTGGCACAAGCCGAAAATGGCGAATTTGACTTAGATAACCTAAGCGATGACAGTCAAGAACAAGCCGATGACGTGGACGGTCAAGATGACAAGCAAGACAAGCCACAATCAGACGAAAAACCACAAGAAACACAGCCACAAGAGCAAACACAACCGCCTGTGGATTACATGGCAATCTTGGCACAAGAGCGAGCCGAGAAACTGGCACTACAAGAACAGCTTGCCAAATATCAAACCGAACAAAACCCACAAGAGCAAGAACCGCCTAAGCAAGAAGTAAGCCTTGATGAGTTGTTTGGCGATTTTGACGAAAAGGGCATTAAAAATGCGGTGGACTATCTGGTACAGCAAAAGCTAGAACAAGTCCTAGCCGAAAAACTCACGCCCATTGAACAAAAACAAGCCCAAGATGCCTACCAAGAGCATATCAACGCCATTACCGCCGTACACCCTGATGCAGGGCAAATTGTCAATTCTGATGAATTTGCCAAATGGGTCAAATCCCAACCCAGCTATATTCAGCCGTCTATCGTGAACGTGGTAGAGCAAGGCTCATCAGAGCAGGTCAATGAACTTTTAAACAACTACAAGGCAAGCCTTGCCCCACAAGTCCCCAAAGAAGACATCAAAACCAAAGCCGAGCAGGTCATTAGCGATACCAAACCGCCTGTGCCTAATAGCCTATCAGAGCTTGGCGGTGCTAACCAAACCGACCCCATGCAAGCGTTGGCAAGCATGAATGGGGTGCAAGCTCTTGACACCTTACAAGGCATGAACCAAGAGCAAATTGAAAATTACCTTAACCGACTGTAACAACCGCCAAAAGGAGTAATCTATGGCAGACAAAACCGCCGTCAAACACGGCAATCCAAACAATATGTCGCAATTGGCGGCTGGACTGTTTGCAATTCACAATCAGCGAAACTCACTCATGGGTAAACTGACAGGCAAAATGCCACAAGGCACGGCAGGAGCAGAAGCAACTGTACGCAAACAAACCACTTCGCATATGCCGATTGTGCGTTGCCAAGACCTAACCAAAGGCGATGGCGATGAAGTAACCATTCACTTATTAAACCCTGTAAACGCCAAACCGATTATGGGGTCAGAATATGCCGAAGGGCGTGGTGTTGGCTTGACGTTGTCCAAAGACAAGCTACGGGTTAATCAAGCTCGTTTCCCTGTGGATATGGGCGATGTGATGAGCGAAATTCGCACGCCTTATGATTTGCGTAGAATGGCTCGTCCTGTGGCTCAAAGTCTCATGGATAAGTACATTGACCAAACGCTACTGGTGCATATGGCAGGGGCTAGGGGTTATCATAACAATGTGGAGTGGGTTGTGCCTACCGAACATGACAAAGATTTTAAAAAAATCATGGTAAACCCTGTCAAAGCCCCCACCAAAAACCGCCATTTCCTAGCGGACGGTGCAGGCGTGAAAAGTTTCGCCCAAAGTGGCGGAGCGGTAGAGATTACCACCGCTGACGTGCTAAAAATGGACACTGTGGACAGCATGAAATCGGTGCTGGACCAAATCGCCTTGCCACCGCCAATGGTGCGTTTTGAAGGCGATGTGCTAAGTGAAGACAGTCCGCTTAGAGTGTGGCTACTGTCTCCTGCCCAGTACAATAAATTCGCTGCCGACCCTAATTTTAGAACCTTGCAAGCCAACGCCTTGGCTCGTGCCAATAAAGCCAAACAGCACCCAATTTTCCTAGGCGAAGTGGGTATTTGGAATGGTTTTTTGATGGTCAAAATGAACCGTCCGATTCGCTTTTATGCAGGTGATGACATTCGCTATTGCGACAGCTACACATCAGAAGTTGAAAGCGTGGCAAAAGTGCCTGACAGCTTTGGCTCAAACTTCGCCATTGACCGTTCTATTATCTTAGGCGGACAAGCGGTGGCAGAAGCTTTGGCAGCACACAAACGCTCTGGCATTCCGTTCTTTTGGAGCGAGAAAACCGACCTTGACCATGGCGATAAAGCCGAAGTGCTTATCGGTGCAATTCGTGGCGTGTCTAAAATCCGCTTTGATGTGGACACAGGGGCGGGTCATGAGCTTACCGACTATGGCGTAACCGTGGTTGATACAGCTGTGCCAATCACAGGTATCGGGCAGTAATCCGTTATGGGGCAAATGCCCCATAATCCACAACGATTTGGAGAATAACAATGGCAACACTTACCATTAACCAAAAAAAAGGGCAATTTGGCAATAACCCTTATGGCAACATGACCGCTCTCATCTTTTCGGTGCAAGCGGACAATGGCGGTTTTATTGTCAATACCAATCACAAAGAAGTGCCAAAAGCGGGCGATATTATCCATGTGGGCGTTTTGCCCGAAGGCTTTATCCCATTTGGCTATCGCACGCTTGTGGAAAAAGAATTTACCGCAGGGGCGTTTGATGTGGGATTTAGCTACACGGACGGTGTGGACGATGACAGTTACCCACAAAAAGACACAGGGCTATTTACTCTGCCGACATTGACCGAAAAAGATGGAAGTACGGACGGTAATTTAAAACCAAAAGCCCTGCCAAAATCTGCCTACCTTGACCTAAAAGTAACCACGCCAACCGCCAAAGGCGATAAAGCAGGTCATCTGACCATTATCGTATTTGGTACGTTGCAGGGTCATGCTTGACCCCCACAAGGTGTGATAAATCCCATTGTGTTTGACATAATGGGATTTATTTTTTGGAGTAAATCATGACCAGTATTAACTATATTGGCAAAAAGCCATTTTTTGACCGCCTGTACAATACAGGTCTTAGCTTTGACGTGGGGCAAGTGCGAGACGTGCCTGATGACATGGCACGGCTATTTTTACGTCATAAAGACTTGTTTGCCCTATCAGACACCGCCCCAAAAGCCCCTAAGACAAAAGAGACGGACAACACCCAAGCTCTCATTGACCAAACAGCCAAAGAGACAGCCGAGAAAACCAAAAGCGAAAATAACCTGCAAGAGCTATACACGCAGGTGTCTGTCATGGATAAGGACGCACTAGAACAGTTCGCCCGTGACCATTATCAAATTGACCTAAACAAGCGTAAATCGCTAGAAAACTTGCGTGAAGAAGTGATTGGTTTGATTGACCAGTTTGGGGCGTTGTGATGTCGGATTTTATCCGTAAATGCAATCGCTTGATTGAACAACAATCCGCCAAAGAATTGGCAATTTTAAATCAATATATTTTTAATAAAGGTAAAAAATTGTGAAATCTGTTTCTTGTTTATTGTCTGCTTTTGATGATGATTTTGACATTAAAGCTTTAAAGAATTGCAAAAGAACCATCAAAAAAGACCCAATAGATAAACGAACTTACTTGGGTAGAAAAAAACGCTCATACCCCTACCCAAACAAATCACAAGTTTTTTAATTTATATCAATCGGAGTAATTTATGTCAAAACTAATGACCGCTTGTGCAATGGCTTTATTTATTGCAACTCGCACCGTAAACGCCAAACCAATGAACCGCCAAGAATACAATGATTTGCGGGGTTGGCAAGTACCAGAAAATGAAAATCCTGCCGATGATGGCTATTTGGTAGTCAATAATGGCGTATCAGAACGCAATGTAGAAGGCTTTGACGGCTATGTATCGTGGCTGCCAAAGATTGCGTTTGACGAACAGTATAAAAAATATGATACACCGATTGACCGTATGCAGATTGAGCTTGATGATTTGTATGACAGAATGGATAAATTAGGGACATTCATTGCCAAAGGTCAACCAGCATTCTTAAATGATGACGAATGGGCGTTATTGCAAGAACAAGCCCATCATATGGCAAATTATTATAGTGTCTTAAATATGCGATTGGATATTGCAAAAAGCAAATAATAAGTAGGTGCAGTAATGAAAGAACTTCAACACGCAGATGAAATGAATGTTGTGGCAAGAAATTTCAATAACAATCAAAGCGTAAGTAAAGCAATTGCAACTTTACAAAAAGAGATTTATGAGCGTGCAAGTCAAGGCGAGTTTTACTTAGAAACCAAGTCCTTGTTTAATCTTTCATATAAACAACTAGAAATGGTTGTTGAAAAACTAAAATCGCTGGATTATAGATTTGAAGTCATTGGCGATAATATAAGCGTACGATTTCACAAAATCATCTGGGGTCTTAATAGTGATTTGGAAAAGCGAACATGACTTATACCAAAAGCATAAAGCCCTATGGAAAACTTGTTGCCGAAAACGGTTGGGGTGGTCAATACTTCACTGTTGATAACAAACGCTTTGCATTGCACCAACAAAACTCTGTTTGGATTGACGGGCAAGAAGTTAGGCTTTTTGCAAAAAGGGTTGATGATCATGACCATGACCACGGCAGAGAATACCCAATCAGTTATTGGCAGTATCAGGTGATTTATAAAGATGAGATTAAAGATTTACATGAATTATCAAAAGCAGTTGATGTTTTTGTCTATCCATAAGGTAACACAATGACCCTATCCGAACTTATCGCCCAGTTTCGTACACTTGCCTTTGACAAAGTAGAGCCGTATTTGTTTGACGATGACAGCGTGATTGGTTGGCTCAATGAAGCCGTCAAGGAAGCCTGTATTCGTGGACAACTGCTCCACGAGTGTGATGATGTGGACATTTGCCAAATTGCCATTAAAGCAGGGCAAGTAAAATACCCCACACACCCACAGCTTTATGAAATCACGCACGCAAGCCTAGAATTGACGTCTATCAATGGTGGTAAACGCACGCCTGTTTGCTTGGTGAGCTTTGAAGAAATGGATAAGGCGGATAGGGATTGGCGAGATGATCAGGATAAGCATAGGCTAGACCCTTATTTTTTAATTCAGCACGATACCTATGTTCGCCTGTCTCGCCCAACCGATGAGATAGGCGTATTGCACCTAGAAGTCTATCGTCTGCCCCACAAAATGTCAAATGATGATGATGTGCCAGAGATACACCTAGCTCATCATGAACATCTGATAGATTGGGCATTGCACAAAGCCTTTGGCGTGCCTGATAGTGAAGTATTTGATTTGAACAAATCCGAGATGGCGGAGCAGAGATTTACCAATTATTTTGGCTTTCGTCCTGACAGTGATTTACGCCGTATTACCCGCCATGATGTACCACATACCGTTAAGCCGTTCTGGGTATAAGGACTGATAATGATACGCTACCAATTAACCACACCGCCCGATACCACGCCCACAGATGAGCTGGGTATCAGCATTGATGAATACCACAGTATCTGCCATGAGATTAGCCAAGAACCCACATGGCGAGCATTGGCGGATAAGTGTGCAGACTATGCAGACGGCAATCAGCTAGACGGTGAGTTAATCGTCAAGATGAAAGCGCTTGGCATTCCCCCTGCGGTGGAAAACATCATCGCCCCTGTGATGCGGTCGGTGCAAGGCTATGAAGCCAACACACGCACCGACTGGCGTGTTACCCCTAATGGCGAAGTGGGCGGACAAGATGTGGCGGACGCACTTAATTATAAACTCAATCAAGCCGAACGCCACAGCCGTGCAGATAAAGCGTGTTCGGACGCTTTTGAGAGCCAAATCAAAACAGGCATTGGCTGGATAGAAGTGGCAAAAGAACAAAATCCCTTTGCCTATGAATATCGTTGCCGTGCGGTTCATCGTAATGAAATCCATTGGGACATGGCAAGCCGTGAATACGACCTATCGGACGCACGTTGGCTAAGGCGTACTCGCTGGCTTACCGCCGAGCGTATCGCCCAAGCGTTCCCTGCTCACAAAGAGATGATACTAGGCTTTGGACTGCATGGCAACAGCTACTATGACTTAGCCATGGCAGATAGCCTAGAAGGTGGGGTTAGCACAGGACTACAAAACGCATGGAACATGGGGCGTGCCAGTACCCTAAGCGAACAGCATTGGTATAACCGTGATAATAAGCACCTATGTATTACAGAGCTTTGGTATCGTAAATGGGTGAGCGTGCCTGTCATCAAAACCCCAGACGGACGAGCGGTGGAGTATGACAAAAATAACCCCAATCATCTCATGGCGGTGGCAAGTGGCATGGCAAAACCTGTCATGACAAGCGTGCCAAGAGTCAGGCTGTCATACTGGATAGGCTCATACCTGCTCCATGACGGGGCAAGTCCTTATGCTCACACCCATTTTCCCTATGTGCCGTTTTGGGGCTTTAAAGAAGACATGACAGGCACGCCCTATGGCTATATCAAAGACATGATGTATGCCCAAGATAGCCTAAATAGCGGACTTGCCAAACTGCGTTGGGGTCTGTCGGTCATGCGTGTAGAACGCACCAAAGGCGTGGTGCTAATGTCGGACGCACAGCTTCGCCAACAAGTCGCTCGCCCTGATGCCGATATTGTGCTGGACAAGCAAGAGCTAAGAGACGGTGGTAAGTTTGATGTTATCCGTGATTATCAGCTCACAGGGCAACACTATCAGCTATTGCAAGATAGTCGGGCAACGGTGGAGCGGACGAGCGGTATTAGCCAATCCTTTCAAGGGGCGGGCAATGCGTCTAGTGGCTATCAAGAGCAACAACGCATAGAGCAGTCCAACCAAGCCCTAGCGGACATCATGGATAATTTTCGTGAAAGCCGAAAGCAGGTGGGCGAAATCCTGCTATCGCTCATCATTCACGATTTGGGGCAACAGCCACAGACCATTATCATCGAAGGGGACGCCATTACTGCCGAGCGAGCGGTAACGATTAACAAGCCTGAGATAGACCCCACAACAGGGCAAGCCTATCTATCTAATGACATACAGCGTACACGTCTTATGGTTTCATTAGAGGATGTGCCAAGCTCAACCAGTTATCGTTCACAGCAGTTAAATGCCCTATCAGAAACGGCGAAATCTTTGCCCCCTGAGTATCAAGTGGCAGTATTGCCCTTTATGGTGTCGCTCATGGATATGCCCCATAAGGATAAAATCATTGAAGCGATTAAGGGCGTACAAGAAACGCCAACCCCAGAGCAAATTCAAGCTCAAATTGACCAAGCGGTGGCGGAAGCCCTTGCCAAGTCCGATAAAGAACTCAAAGAGCGTGAACTTGCCCTTAAAGAAAAAACCGCCGAAGTGGATATGCTCTTACGCAAAGCCCAAGCGGTGCAGACGGGTGTTCAAGCCAGCTATTCAGCCATGCAAGCAGGCGTGCAAGTCGCTCAAATGCCAATGATAGCCCCAATCGCCGATGAAGTGATGAAAGGGGCAGGATATACCACGCCTGCCGTAGGCGATGACCCCAATTTCCCAACCGCCGAGCAAGCGGTGGCGATGAACATTCGCTCACCCTACATTCAAGGACAAGGGGCGATGGTAGGCTCTGAGCAGTTGCCACAAGCACAGGCAATGGGCGTACAACAAAACACCAGTCCTGCCTATCCGCCAGTCCCACAACAAGCACCAAGTGCGATGAATGGGATTGAAACCCCGAGCATTAACGACAATTTGACCAAACCATAGATTAAAGGAGAGATAATGAAAGAATGCATCAAATCTATTCAAGCCCAAATCGGCACAACGCCTGATGGCGTGTGGGGCAATCAATCTATTCATGCCCTAAGAGTGGCACTATCAAAGGGCGTGGTTATCCCCATTACCAAAAATATCACGCTCAATGAACTTCTAGCAAGCCAAACCGCCACACGCCATAACATTGACAATATGCCAAACGCACAAGTTTTGGCAAATTTGATTGAAAGTGCGGTGAAGTTATGGCAACCTGCACGAGACATTTTAGGACAGCCAATCATCATCACAAGTGGTTACCGTTGCCCCACACTAAATCGCAAGATTGGCGGAGCAAAAAGCTCTGCTCACATGTTTGGTCGTGCCATTGATTTTAGTTGCCCTGCTTTTGGCAATACAAGGGCGGTCGTCAAACATCTGGCAAATGAATTTAAAAAGCGTGGAATTAAGTTTGACCAATGTATTTTAGAATATCCACAAAGCCCAAACAGTTGGGTGCATTTGGGGTATAAACATGCCGATGATTCACAGCGTGGGCAAGTGTTTCGGATTGGTTAGGCTTATTTGGCGGTGTTGGGATTGTTATTCTACCACCGCCAAAATCAAACAGTTCCCATTCTGTATGGGTAAATTCTCGGTTGAGTTTTTTGTTCAAATACATTTCGTTTTCCGATATTTAATACAGAAATTGTTGGGGTGGTCCACAATGTCCAAACCGACAATTTCACAATCTTGTTCCAACAATTCTCTTTGAACTTCAAGGTAATTCTCGGCATTGGCTCGTTGGATGTGTATTAGCTGGGATTTTATATGATTTTCCAGTTCTTTAACTAAGATAGCTGTCAAATAATCATCATACATAGCACGAAAAAATTTGGTAACAGATTTTGAATCAAAAACTGTCTGATACTGCCTTTCATTGTCTACTATATAAGACAACTCAAACCTATCTTGTACTTGATTATACCGCTGTCGCCCTTTTAAGATAACATGATAGAAGTACTCGTAAGATTTTTTGTCATAATCCTTATACTTTTTGTGCCTTTCTTCTTCTAATTCAGTGATGGTTTTGTTGTGCAATTGAGGTATCATAGCGAATATCCAATTAAATAATACAGATGTTGTATTTTATAATTCATCTTGATAAAAGACAAAAATATTTATAACAACTCCTCCTGTACAGGCTTATTTTGTCTTGCAATCTCTTTTTCTAGTTTTTTTAAGCGATTATGAAAGGCATTTTCTTGCTCTAAGAGACGATGAGATAAAGCAAGCGAGCCAAATTCTACCGCTTCTGCATACATAAGTCCGCCCAAAGTGCGTGCCTCTTTGGGGGTCAAGGTCAGCACATCATCGCCAATATCGAGCTTGACCGTACCGTCTGGCAACATGGTCTTGTAAATGGTGCGTTGGGGTGGGTGCTGTACCACAGGGGCATAAACCCCACTACATAACCGATAAATCAGCTCATCGTCTGCCAATCTTTTTAGGCATTCATCAACGGCGGTCTGTTTAATCCCTGTCAATTTGGCTATGGTGGTGCGACTGGCAGGGGTTTCTTTGTTGTGTAGGTCAATGACCGCTTCTAGGACGGTTTGTTTTTGGGTTTTCATTATTTACTCCTTAATATCGAAAGCAAATTCAAATATTTGTTTAATATAGTCTTTTTCTTTTTCATTGCGACCATATAACAACAAATCAATGATGATTGACATAATAATGATAATGCTAGATAAACTGGCAACCCTATGGTCAATATCGTGCCTATTTACATATTCTTTTGCTGTTGTTTGAATGATTTTGTCTTGTTTCATTATTGCTCCCTTAGCGAAAGATTGCTGGCTGTTAAGAAATCTTGAATTTCTTTGAGTGTTTTTTTACCAATATTTTTATTCAATCTAAGTAAATCAAACTCACTTTTTAAAACCAAATCGCCAATGGTGTGTATATTGCTTTGAATCAATGCGTTTTTGGTTCTCACTGTCAATTCACAATCGGCTATCTTTTTATTTGAAATATAGTTTGGATTTGTTTGCCTGTCTCTGTCCAATAAATCTTGCACCCAATGCTCTTTTTGTGGTGTTTTGCCTGTTTGCACCAATTCATACAGGGTTTTTTTACCCCGTTTTTGCAAAATGTCAGCGTCTTGGTGCAGGCGTGGAATAACCACTTCACGAATATACTCCGCTTCTTGCTTTTTGTGCAAATCATCAAGCAAATTGGCGGTATGTTCAAAGTGTTTTTGTAAGGTTAGCCAGTACATTTTTTTATCTCTCTTTTTGCTTATTTGTTTCTAACCGCTTAATCTCATCATTGATATACCACACCGCCTTTTGCAAGTCTTGTATATCGCTATTGCCGTCTTTAAGTCCTGCTCGCCACAAGTATTTGATGGCGTTGCCAATGTTAAAATTGCGATGGCGGGTAATTTCAATGCACTCTACACCGCTTGGGTCAGAAGTATAATGTTTGGGGTGATGAACATTATCCCATTCATCTTTAATTTGCTTTGCAACACCAGAAAGATTAGCCATTTTTAATCTCCATTCTCGCTATTTTCCAAATACTCATTTTCCAATTCTTTAAGTTTGGCAATCAGCGTTCTTTCGGCTTGCTGTGCAACTTCTGAATTGGCAATGGTATTGACCACTTTATCACCTGCATATAGTCCCGCAATGACATACATATTGCGTTCGCTAGGAATGGCAGTATAAATCACTGCCACAGGAACAATAAAAAACAAAGATTTTTTAAGTTTTTTAAAATAATTGGGAATGGTTAAAAGACTGTTGTTTTTGTTTAAATCATTGTGCATAAAAACAAAGAGTGTAACAAAAGGAACAGATATAAAGTAACCAATAATAACACCCTTTAATGCACTGGATAATTTCAATAAAAAGCCAATAATATAAACTGCAATTGCTAAATCAATCATTTTAATACCCCCATTCTCTTAAATTCGCTAATAAAATCGTCCCACGCCATTGTTACCGCCTTATCATTGATAACCACCGTTACCGTATCTGATTTTCGGTCATAATCAAGCACTTTGGCAACATCGCCTTTGTCGTTTGTATAGTAAGTCATATCAATGTACGCTCCACAATCTTAAAGCACGTCAATGCATTGCCACAATGCCAAGCCCAAAAATCTTCTTCATCATAAGCAATCAAACGCAAAGGGTAATTGTCGGGCATATTAAAATCTTGAAACATCGTATCATCATCTAAATCCTTGTTTAGTTCTGCTTCTGTTGCTCTGTCAAACTCTGCAACCACATCAAGCATTTTTTGCAATTTGTCTTTACCTAGTGATAAAGCTATTGAGTGCTTATTGCCATACCAATAATCATCAAATATCAATTCATAAACTTTTGTCATCTCACCCACTCCAATTCTTGCACCTTTGGTGTTACATCTTTAATTGGTCTTGGTTCGTGCCTGTCATCAATCCACGCCAATTCAGCAGGGATTGGCAAATAAATCTCTTTGGTGTACGCCCACAAATAAATCATATCTAAAAACTCCTTAAATTGTTTGGTGCTTGCCCGTGTCGTGCTAAGCTGTTTAACAATATTGATTGCTAGGTTTTCATAATGTTCTGGCATATTCTCTTTGATGATTTTCATATTGTCGGCAAGGTCGGCATATTCACCAAAATCCCTACAATAAATCTTTGCCAAAAACCGCCTTTTTAAATCAATATGGATGCTGTCTTTATCATCGCCTGTTTGGTTGGCAATCGCTGTTACCCAGCCCCAGTAAATTCGGTTCTGGGCGTTGCTTCTTGCCTTATCGTCATCAATGCCAATCGTTACCACGACATTATGCGGTGTGTCTAGCGTGTCCGCTACAGCTTGCTCTATCGCTTTAAAGCAGTTTTGGGCAATGTCGGCATTGATAAGGCGGTAAGATTGGTTTTTCATAAGAACATTTTGTATAAAATATGAAGTGAAGCAAGGATTAAAATAAGAAGTACTTGAGAAAATCCCAACATTATTTTTTCTGCTTTTGTGAATTGTTTATAGATGTTAAAATCCGCATAGCTAGGATTACATAAAATACATTTAATCATTAACCCAAAGTTTAAGATTAATAACATTTCAATATAATTCAAAATCGGCAAAGCAAATAACACGCTCATATCTTGATAAACCAAATAAATCAAGTAGGCTTTAATTAAATAACAAACAATCCAAAAAATAATCATCATAACAAACACCTTTAAAATAAATTAAAATAGATTCTCAGTTGGGTTATCCTGCTCATTTAACACAGAATTAACAAATGCCCACTTTCTCAAAAACCACGCCTTAGCCTTTTCTCGCTCCATGTCGGCGTATGTGTCAAAATCAAAATGGCAAGCCCGACATAGCGGTATCGTGTACTCATCATCAGACTTAATCCCCATTCCCTTGCCAAATTCTGCCCAGTTGGCATGACAAGGGTCGCTTGGCGGTGAGGCATGGCATTGGACACAGGGTAGGGATTTGAGTCGTTGTAAGCGGTTCATTTGTCCACCCCCAAATAACTCTTAATCTCATCAATCGCCCCAGTTGCCCCATACGCCACCACCGCTTTGTAACCCTGTGCATTTAGGCGGTCAATCATCGCTTGTTGCAAATCTGATACTTTGCCTGCTTGCCGTGTTTTGCCTGTGGCAGTCTTGCCTTTGGGGGTTTTAAGCTCAATAAATAAACCATGATAACCGCCACAAGGGATAAACAAAAATAGGTCAGGAAATCCCGCTTTTGTCCCCATCGCCTTAAAGCGTGTGGCGGTGGTAATGTGGCGTTTGCCACCGTTGGGGCTGTGGTGCAGATAATCGGCAAGTTTGCCGTCTGCCCATTTTTGCCATCTCGCCCACGCTAAGATGGCTTTTTGTTCGTTGTCTTCGCTCATGCCAACACATCCATTTTGTTTAATCCAAACAGGTTATGCACAAACTCATCACTGGCTAATTGCTTGGACGGCTCGCTTGGGGCGTGGGTGATGGCAATGGGGGCGATGTACCGCTCGCATTTGACCTTGTTTACCACCAGTTCATGCACAATCATCTCGTAATGGTCTTTGAAGGCACTGTGGGCGGTGATGGTCATGTTGCCGTTGTAGTCCGCCTGTGAAAACAGGTGTATGGTCTTGTCATAAGCTTGTTTTTCTGCTGTGCTAATCGGCTGTGTGCTATCATCACGCCATGCTAGGATATTTGATAACGCCCCGTTTTTGCCGATGTAGCTGTCAGCGATGGCATCAGAATTATCAAAGCCATTTAACCCCAAACACCAACGGCGAAACAGCGCAGCATTAGGGCAAAATCCCATCTCGATCATTTTGGCAAGCCCTGCGTTGAGCTGTTCTTGGGTTAAGTCTTGGGTTACAAAACCAAACGCCGTGATGACATGATTTAGGTCTTGTGACCCGTATTTTTTAGCAAATGAATCTATGGTTAGATTTTGGATGATTTGCACCAGATGGGCTGGGTTTTGGATTTGTATTTGTGGCAAATTACTCATGAATTTTCTCCGATTTGTTTTGGCTGATGCACTGGCGGTTGGTTGTTGCCGTACCAGCCATTACCCCATTGCTGTTTGGCTTTTTCAAAGTCATTTGGCTTCATTGTCTGACCAAAATGCGACTTTTGGCTGTTCGCGTACCAATCCGCCTTGAATGACTGCCAACCCATTTCACAAGCGAACTCAATCGCTTGGGCTAGTGATACCCCTGCAAGGGTTGCTTGCTTGGCGATGCCGCTAAGGGCTGTTTGGGTGAGCTTGGTTTTTCTGGTGGCTAGGTAATCGTTTGCCACTTGCTCATCAACCCCTAGGCTGACTAGCTCATCTGCCGTGATGAATTTTTTGGCTGATGGAGATTTGCCAGTCGGTTTTGTCTGCGATGAATTTTGCGAATTTTCAAAATTTTGGTGCGTGTTCTCATGCGTGTTTATACTCACAGGTTCTATGATAGGTTTATTAATAGGTTCTATAACAGGATTGGGTGGTAAATTTACTAGGGGGTCAGTGGTAAAATTACCACCCCCTTGCGGTAAATCTACTAGGGGGGTGGTGGTAGATTTACTACCCCCTGTATTTTTACTAGGGGTGGTAGATTTACTAGGGGTATCAAGATTTAATTGATAGATTTTTGCCCCAAAATATGATGATTTTTTGGTATCAGAAATTAATTCCAATTCCAATAATTCTTTTAAACATTTTCTAACCGTCTTTTCAGAAAGGCGGGTTTTTTTAATCATGGTGTTAATTGATGGATAACACTCGCCCATATCATTAGCAAAACTTGCCATGATTAATAATAAATGCGATTGTGGGCTTGTGGTGGTAATTTCTTGTTCGGTTGCCCATGCCATTGCTTTGAAGCTCATTTTTTCTCTCCCATGATTTTAAAACCTGCTTGTAAGGTCTTGCCAAAAGTCCAATTTGTATTTTGGCGTAAGATATCAATCACTTCACGCAAACTCATATTGGCAGGATTTAAGGCGATGTAATCATCAATGCTAATCACGCCTTGTTTTTTTAACAGCTTTTTGACCGCTCGGACGGTCTGCTCTTTGGTCTTTTTTCTTTTGGGCTTTTTGATTTTTGTGATTTCGGATATGCCATGCTCGGCTATCCATTCATCGATGACCGATTGGGGCGTGCCTTTGGGGCGGTAGTAGTCAGAGTATTGCTTAATCATGCCACACCCCCTAAGATAGCCTTTTTGCCAATCTCAACTTGTAGAGCTTGATACAGTCCCATACGGTTTACGGCTTGGATAAAATCACAGGGCAAAAAATACTCAGCAACGTGCGTGCCGTCAGCGAGTTTTATCATGTGTTTCATGATGGGATAGCCGTCATGTTTTAAGTCCAAGATGCGTGGGGCAAGACGGCTTGATTTGCTTACCATGTCGCAAAACTTAGCTTGGGTAATGCTCTCGCCTGCCAATAATCGCCGTGCCACTAGCTCTTTATGGTAGGGCTTGACATTGTGGGGGTTTTTGGGTATGATAGTCATACTTAATACTCCATTAAGTTAATCCGACCCCTAGTTATCGCTAGGGGTTTTTGTTTTGTCTGCTTTTAGCGGTTTTAGTTCATTGATGGGTCTGTGGAATAATTCTGGGTATTCCAGTTTGTATTTGGCTGGAATACCCCGAGTTGTCCAATTATGAACAGTCGTGTATTTTTTGTTCAAAAATCTAGCAACGACAGCTGCACCGCCCAATTTCCTGATAATTTCTTCGTCTTTTTTCATCGTAAGTACTATTTTGAGTTAAAAACATACTCATTATACCCATATTGAGTACAAAAAGCAACAGTTTAATAAAATTACCCTTTTTGTGGATTTTTGCTTTAAAAACTCTTATAATATAAAGGAATATAGTTGCTCTCATTAGGGGTCTACCATGAGTGATTTTTTAGAAAGACTGGTTAAAATTGCTGGCACAACAAACCAATCTGAAATAGCCCGACAACTGGATATTCCAAAGACAACATTGTCAAATTGGATAACTCGTGGTGTGTCCAAAGGCGGTGCGTTAAAAATCTCACAAGTTTATGGTGTGAATGTAGAATACGTTTTAACAGGACAAGGCGAGATGACCGCCCGTCCCACCACCCATGAACTTTGCCAGAGAATCAAAGCCATAGAAAACCGTAAAAGCGAGGTTGAACCAAGCGACTTTTTGTCCGTGGAAAATCCTGTCCCCATCATCAGTTGGGTGGCGGCAGGGTCGTGGAGTTCGTCTGATGCGGTGGAATGGCTAGATGAAGATACCGAGTATCTGCCCAGACCTGCCAATCTGTCAGCAGACGGTTTTTGTCTGCGAGTGCGTGGCGTGTCTATGATGCCTGAATTTAAACCTGATGAAGTGATATTTGTCGAGCCGAACTTTGGGGTGTGGGACTTAAAAAACGGTGACTTGGTCGTGGTGTGTGAAAATGACAATCACGAGGCAACCTTTAAACAGCTTATCATGGGCGAGACATCGGCAGATATGTACCTAAAACCCCTAAACCCTGACTGGCACGAGCAACGCATGACCCCAAAAAGCGAATGGGAGCTTGTGGGGAAAGTGGTGGGGAAATGGGTGAAGTATTAAGGAGTATTAAATGATTTTAGACATACCTACTCATATAGAACAGGCAATCATTGCCAAAGCACAAAGGCAAGGCATGAGTGTCAATGAGATGCTTTATGCGTTCGCCACAGACGAGCCTATGCTAGACAGTGGTCATGCCAAAAATGAGTCTTTGACGGCAAAGCAGGCGGACATACTAGACCGCCTAGACGATAAGCCCACGCCCTTTATGCAGGAGCTGTTGGACATGGGTAAGCGGACAATGGTGTTATCCACTAAGGTGTTGGGATAAAATTTAGTGAGGTCATATGGACGTAATACAAGAAGCAGAGATTTGGTTGATAGATAATGGGATTTTGCCGTCATCGGTACAATATAATATCTACACCCAAAAACAGGTTTTAAAATACCCAAACGCTGTGGCGGTGTTGGGCGTGGGAAAGACAAGACATGGTAATAACATTGGCTTTGCTATTGAAGTGGTGCAGGGTCAAGGGGTAGTGTATGGCGGTATATTAGAGCCTGACGGTGTTGCCATGTGGGGCAAAAAAGGACTTATGCGAACCATTGCCGAGAATAAACTGCTGATTGATGTCATGCAAGAAATGGCACAAGAACATCGCACTGCCCTTGCTTATTATGAACGGATTGCCAATGAAAAAGGCATATCCTTAATGGAAGCCATGCAAAAATATCCATTACCAGAGTACCAACAATCTAACACATCATCAAGAAGCAAGGAGCAAGCACCGCTAGAGCCTACACCCATTCGCCAAACACCGCCAAAACAACAAAGAGTGGTGGTAGATGATGAACTCGATGAACAACAAGGCGAAAGCCATTCTAAGGTTTGGGATTGGTTGGCTTGGGGGCTTTTTGGGTGTGTGGCTATCATTCTTGGTATTCCTGCTTTGGGCGGTTCGGTTTCAAGTACCATGTTAGAAGTAATGATATTTGTCTTGGGACTGATAGCCCTGCCTTTGCTCATTGCTTTGATTTGGTATGTATTTAAATCTATTTATACCATGTTCCAATACAGCAACCTGTGGGGGATATTGGGGGTTGCCACTGCCATTTTTGGGTTTTATCCATTGCTTGCAGGGGTGTTTTATTTTACCTATGAGTTAGAAGATGAGGACAAGACAATATTTAAACGATTGTTTATGTCTTGTTTTATGGTTGTATTTATTGGTATAGGTTCGGCAATCGTATTACCTGCGTTGAGCGATAATAAGCAAGTAGAGAGTGCGTCTAGTTATGAAGGTAGTCATTCTGATATTGAGAATTTAAGGGTTAGTGATGATGAGTTATATGCTGTCTTGGAGAGTGAGATAGCAGAAATAAAACCAACCCTACCCGTAAAGGTAGATAATGAAACATTTATTGTGGATATTCAGCTAGATAAGGCTATGCGTAGGATTAACTATATTTCTAGGTTTAGCCGAAATAAAGATGAGTTGTTATTGAGTGATGAATATTTTCAGAAAAGGAAACAATCTGTATTTGTATCAAATGGCGATAATTTCTGCCAAAACGAAGCAGTTAAACAAACATTGGTAAATGGTATAGAGATGAGATATGTGTATTACTCAAACGATGGTTATCAAATAGGGAAATACAATATTACTCGCCAAGATTGTGGTTACTAACTGGAAATATTATGGGCGACAACAATCGCAATGGGCGATCAAAAACAGATGTTTTGGGTTTTTATGCCCTAATGTTGTCTTTGTTTTTTGTGATTGCGATGGCGTTTTTTCATTTATTTGAAAAAGCACCACTGTTTACAATAAGTTCTGCCATTGCATTATTTCTTTACACAAAACGCCAAAAGGCAATACGCAAAAAACGGTTGGTTTATTACCTTTTTTTGAGTTCTACCGCCATATCATTTACCTGTATTGTGCATGGTGTTGGTACAGCCAATGGCTCATTCAGTTTATTTTTGGGTTATATCTTGGCTTTTGGTTTGTTTTGTGTATTTTGTATGATTATTGATTATTTTAGAGATGAATAACCCCAATAACCCCTTGACAGCAAGGGGTTATTTATTTAGAAAAGTCCGAACAGTGTGTTTATGCTCTGCAACGGGGGCTGATGAACCAATAAACCCCCACAAGGTTCGCACGCCTTAACATTTCCCCTTACAATAATCCTTACATTCTGTATGTAAGGATTTTTTTATGCAAAACACTATCCGAGCCAAAGGCGAGTACTTTGAGCGTATCAATGGCGGTGAGTGGGTCAAGTCGGATAATCTGGTTACCGATGAAGGGCTGACTCATATCCTAAACGTGGCATTTGGCACGACGCCAAAGCCCCAAGCCTACTATGTCGCTCTATATGGTGCGTCTGCCACACCACAAGCGAACTGGACGGCACAGAACTTTGCCAGTACAGCAAGCGAGATTGTGAGCATGAGTGAGGGCTATAACAGTGCCACACGCCCCAAATGGACACCTGAGAACACCAGTAGCAACAGCATTGACAGTATGAAATCGGCGGCGGTGTTTAATATCGTAACCGACAGCACGCTGACGGTACAGGGTGCAGGGCTAATCACGTCTGCCAATAAAGGCAGTACGGACGGTGTGCTGGTGTCTGCCATTAAGTTTAATGCCCCACGCACGTTCCAAAATGGCGATGTGTACGAAATCGGCTATCGGATTAGTCTGACGGTGTGATATGCACGCCCAACGTCCCTATGGTCTTGCCGTGTATGGCGGTGAGCTGAGCGATGATGACCTAGCATTCATTGACAGTATCGCCAAACGGCTAACCAACATCAAACGCACAGGCGAGCTTGATAGCCTAAAACTGGTGTACGACCTGCCTGATGGTGGGGCGGTCATCGTCTATGACATGGGCGGTGTGTTTCGTGCCATTGCCAACAAACCTGCCCCCACGCCCCAAGATGATGAACATGACTACATGGCACACAGTCATATCCCCATGCTGTATAGCGGTGTGGTGGTGCGTAGTATCGTGGGGCGTGATGAAGGCGTGATATTGCACATGACCGAGTGGACAAAGCGTAGGATAGGCGAGTATCGAGATAACTACAAGCCACTGACACAAATGGAGTTTCGGCGGTTTGTCATCGACTATCACAACCGTGTGCGTGAGTTTGAGCCAAACCCGCCACCGCCCAAAAAACATACTCAATACACCCGCCAACGCCCGACATGGTATAGCGGAAGCATGGCAAAGGTCATGCAAATCGTGGGTGGCTATGGACGGCAGGATTTGGAAAACTTGCCTGATAAGTATTGGGAGCGTGCGACCATCAAACTGCCCTACAAGGTCAAACAAGCCATAGATAATGAATTAAAGGACAAACTGCTCCCTGCCTACACAGGCTATCCGCCCAAAGACGGACAATATCAATACGACTATAAACACAGTCTGACACATGGCGTGGGGTTTGATGACGAAAACAAGCCTTGGCTGTTGTCCATCAGTCGCAAGGGGGTATATGCCATGCCCCTACCTATGATACCTGCAACCACAACAACCGCTTATCGTGAATGGATAGAAAGCGTGGGCGATAGCGAGATACTCTCCATACTTGACACCTTTGGCGGACTGCCCAGTGGTGAGAGCTTTCCCACAAAAGAAAGCGATTTTAAGGCGTGGGAGCGAGCAGGTGTGATTATAAAAGTATGCGATACGGCGGATTTTTATGATCATATCGCCTATTCAACCGCCTGTGGCTGGTCGCTTAATTCGCTGGGTACGGAGGGTTATAACACCTGCTATGACTATGATGGGCAAGGCATTCCAATGGGCTACACCTACCATCTTTCTTTAAAGCTTGCACCAAGGCAAACAAACAACAAAAAACCGCAAGATGTATTGAACGCCCATCAAAAAGACAAACTCAATGCTTATTTAAGTGAACTTAACAAATCCCTTAAAAAGGGCAGTGCCAAAACCGCTGCCATTCACTATAAAATCAAGCGACTAAGCGACGTAGAATTATATGAAAAAATTGGCATGAGTGCCGAAGACTGGGAAAATCTCACCCTTGAACCCATTGCCAAGCACACAGGTCAGGTCAGAAAGGTCTATGAGGGGTTATTGTACCACCCTAATAAATTCGAGTTTCAGCCACAGATTAAATTCCCAGAACCCATGCTGCACGGCTGCGTGTCTTTTGATTTTAGTGTGTTAGATGGCTATCCTAAGCCAAGCCCTGCACCAAAATGTGATACGGTGATGTTCGCTTATTATGCCGATGATGATTTAAAGGTGGTTAAGTATTTTTATAATGACGAGAAATTCACCCAAGATAAAGAGAGTACCTTTGAAGACGTGATGATTGTAGGAAATTGGTATGAGATTACCTATGGCAAAACCAGCGGATTGATGGGTAATTTTTACCATAGCGAGATGGATGACCGCCAAGCAGTAAGCGATACCATGACACGCACCGACATCACAGGCAAAGATTTGGGTTATGGCAACCCTGCATTTACCACCCCACCGATTTTGTGGAAATGGGGAAAATTAACCAGGGCAAGATATTATAGCTACAAGACTGAAAAAACTTCGATATCAAATTACAGTCTGTCTGTTGCCATTTGCGTTCCTTATTTTGCCAGAAATGCAGTCATTTATGCTTACGGCGAAGGTAGTGACAGCACTTCCTACTCTGAAAAAATGGAAAGACGGTCGGTACCTGACCCTAGAAGTTATGGCATATGGACTTATGACCCTGCATTTCATTTTAGGGGTAAAAGCGGTATTGGTCGTCCAAGCCCCAAGACAGGCGACAAGGTCTATGTCAATTATGACCCATCAGAAGACTATCATTATGACAAATATTCATGGTTTTCTGATAGCGGGGATTGGTTTGGGGTATCAGAAGGGGGTTACAAAGATGTCAGTTGGCTCGCCATCTATACTGACCGTAAGGCATCACAAAAAAACATTGGCGGAGTGACAGTGGGCGGCGAAGCCCCAGAGATAGAGACCTATGAAAAGCGCTCACGCACTTATGCTGACAGCAAATACCGCATGCACTTATCCATCGGTGACAAGATATGGTTTGTACACAACAACCGCCCTGATTCTTGGTATTTTCAAATCTCGCCCATGATGATGGGTGGTAGCTTGGCGTATTTTTATCGTGATATTGCCAAAAACCTAATGGGCGAGACCGAATACAGCAACGTATCAGAGCAGGTAAACGGCAAACGAAAAGTGTGGGGCAACAGTCAATTTATAAACAGCGTGGGGCATGATACCGCTCATCACTTTATCGGAGTAATCAATGAGTAATTATAGAGATGACCTGGTGGACGTCATCACGGTGCGAGCTGATACCACGTCCAAAATCAAGATAATGATAGATGAGCGTATCGCCACAAGCGACCGTTTGGGCAGTGCCAACAAAGACACCCTAAATGAGAGCATAAATATCACAGACGGCATGGGCGATAGCGTGGGTGTGGCGTTCTTTGATGAGCTGATGATAAGTGCTACTGTCACAGATAAAAAAATCAGGCGTGAACTTATTACCGAGATTATCAAGGCAAGTGATGGCGTACACCGTATCTATCGTGAGAGCCTATCTGATGATGTGGGGATTGATGATGACATTAGGCAAATACTCATCGCCACAGACACGATAAATGACACGGTAGGCGTGCAGGATAATAACACCCACACCATAAAAAACCGTCTGATAGACACCGTTGGCATATCGGCAGGCGTGGACAATAACCGCCAAATCCAAGACCGCCTAACAGACAATATGACCACCCACGACCGCCTGATGTTCGCCATGCGTGAACAGATAAATGACACACTAAGGGCTGATGATAGGACAACTGATAAAAACACCGCCACAAATGAGCTAATTGCACGGATTGTGGTGGGCGATGACGTGAGTGAAGTGTTTATCAAGCGGTCAAGCCTAGACGATACTATCAAGGTGGGCGATGAGATATGGGATAAATTGACGGCTAGGGACAACCTACACGAGCGAGCCATGATAGCCGTCATGGACGAGCTAATCCATGACGATGACGGCATGGCGTGGACGATGAACACCGTCAATCAAGCCATGAGCCAGTACAATCCCTACAACGTGAACCGCCTGGCTGTCATCAATGGTGTACTGTATGGCGAAGGCAAGGACGGTATTTATCGCTTAGATGGGGCAGATGAGAGCATGACCGCCATACTCATCACCGATAAGCTAGACTATGGCGAAAATCTCATCAAGCCGTCCTATGCCTACACCGAATACCGCACCGATGGCACAATGAGACTTACTGTACACACCACGCAAAAGGGTGTGGCACAAGCCTACACTTATGCCCTACCAAAAGAGCGAGCTGATGAGATGACGAACGGGCGGTTTGTCTTTGGGCGTGGGCTATATGGACGGCAGTTCGCCTACACGCTAGCAATCACGGCAAAACAGGCGTTATTGCACGACCTAAACATACATTTTGAACAAACACGTAGGAGATTATAATGTCATTTTATGCTGATGGTAGCGTGATGGGCGAAGCGGTTGATGTTGTTACCACAAAATTAAAAGAGCTAAAAATACTCTCTGACCAATACAATGCCACACTTACCAAATCACTGGCGGACATTGGCAACATCAAAATAGACGATGTGCCAGCACCGACACCGATAGACCTACCGCCGATTGATATCCCCACGGTGGACATCTCGGACGCTCCAAGTTATGTTGAGAAAGTGCTGGCTGTGCCTGACATGCCTGTGTTGTATGACTTAGACGGCATATTACAAGGGCTAGATGACATCGATATTAGCCTAGGCGATATGCCAAACGCACCGCATGACCCCCTGCTTAATATCCCCAATGCTCCAACACTCAAAGAGATAGGCGTACCTGCTAAGCCGTCCTTTGATATGGCGGTCAATCTACCACCAACGCCTGTCATTGACCGCATTAACCTACCGACACGCCCCAATGTCAATACCGACATCGAGCTACCGACACCGCCTGACATGAGCTTGCCCCAGATGGCACAGTTATTTGACATCAGCGTGCCTGAATGGGACGAGCCGATACTGCCCGAATGGGACGAGACGGTGGCAAGGCAACTAGACCCTGCCAAATTCACGTTCAATCACGACTGGTGGGACGAACAAGAATACCAGTCGGAGCTGTACGATAAGCTCCTGACTGCCGCCAAAAATATGCTAGACCCTACCAAAATCGGTCATTTTGGGTTGCCTGATGGGGTGGTTAATGCCTTGTTTAACAAGCCTCGTGAACGACTAGCAAGAGAGACCAAGCGAGCCATGCAAGAGGTAACAACACGGTGGGCGAGTCGTGGGTTTAGTCTGCCGTCTGGCGTGCTAGACAAGCAAATCAGTGCAATCTTAGATGATGAAAATATCAAAGTATCAGAACTCAATGCTGAGATATTTGTCAATGCGACAAAGGAGCAAATGGAACAGCTTAGGTTTGCCATCACGCAGGGCTTAGCACTCGAACAGCACACCTTTAACATCTTTGATAATATGGTCAAAAGAATGTTTGATGTGGCAAGATACAATGCTGAAGCCGAGTTTAAGTTGCTGGACTATCATATCCAAGTGTTTAACGCTAATAACGACAGCTACCACCATACGGTAGATATTTATAAGGCAAAACTAGAAGCAGTGTTATCCAAACTGACCATTTTTAAGGCAAAAATAGACGCTCAAAGTGCCATAGGGCAGTTAAACGGGCAACTGCTAGAAATCTATAAAGCCAAGCTACAAGGCGTGCAGATGAATGCCGAAGTATTCAAAACACTCATGCAAGGGGCAGGGGTCAAAATGGACGCCATTAAAACCCAAATAGAAGCCTACCGCACCGACCTGCAAGCCTATGGCGAAGCATTAAATGGCGAAAAACTCAAATTTGAACTGTACAAAACACGACTAGACGGCGAAAACGTCAAGGCGGACATTGGCAAAACCCACGCCCAAATCTATGCCACCCAAATGGACGCTTATAAAACACAAGTGGAGAGCGAAAACCGCAAGCTAGATGCCTATGACAGTATCGTCAAGGGCGAGCTTGCCAAAGTGCAAATCTATGACACTCAGGTCAAAGCATATGCCGAACGGCTAAGAGCGTATCAGTCGCAGGGGGATTTGGGGCTAAAACAAATCCAAATCAAAACCGACATCGCCAAAGCCTATCTGTCCAAATACGGAGCGGAGCTTGACGGCTATAAAGCCAATCTACAAGCCAATCTGTCTGCCGTGCAAAACCATACCGAGACGTTTAGGGCAAGTGTGGACGCATGGCGAAGCAAAATCCAAATGCAGGTAACAGGGCTAGAAACACAGTCTAAGTGGACGGACATGCAGACACGCACCAACATCGCCCACAGTGAAATGCAGATGAAGCAGTACGAAGCCCTGATGAAAAACGCCCAAACCAAAGCCCAAATCGCCTTAGAGAGTGCCAAAGCGGTGGGCGGTTATGCTGCACAGCTGGCGGCGGGGGCGATGAGTGCAGGGCATATCTCAGCGAGTATCTCGGCAAGTGGCTCAGCAAGTAACAGTGTAAGCAAGAGCGAAAGCACCAGTACCAGTCATAATTATAGCTACTAACCCCTACAAGGTTGGGCATATAAGGGGTGGGGCGATACAATGGGGGCAAAACTAGGAGTTGATATGATTGAATCATTACAGGGGCTACACGCCCCATTTATCCCGTCATGGGCGGGGGTATGGGTCTTTGCCTTTTTGGGCGGTATGGCTACCGCCTTTATTAGAATAGGCGATATAGACGGCAGACTGTCCTACCCCTTTATCTCAAAACCACTCATTGGCACAGTAACGGGTGTGGCGATTGCCATGATAATCAATGGTCAAGCTGAACCACCGCCTGTGAACCTTGCCTTTTGGTCGTTCTTTGGCTCGGTGTGTAGCACGCCCATTATGACGGGTTTTTTGGTGTTTATCTCTGACCAAAAACGGCAAAACGAGCTTTATAAATCCGCCCAAGATAAATTCGTTCCGTGGAGTAAAAAGGGGGAGCGTGATGAGTGATGTGGTGCTATTTAATGCCCTGATGTGCTTAGTGGGCTTTGGGGTGGGAGCTTATACCTTTATCAAACACCTAAACGCCTTTCATAAGGGGGCAAAAACGCCAACGGCAGATGCGTGGCTGGTGGCAGTGGGGACAATGGGGTGGAGCGTGCTGTTGTATGCCAGTATCGATGACCCTGTCATCACAGGCATAGAAATGGTGAGCCGTGTGCTGATATTTGTTTATTGGCTTGGCACGCTACTTAGAGTGCAAAAGCATTGCCTACGGCTTAGACAACGCTTTAAAAAATCCTAAGACAAACCCCCAAACCTAAACGGCTTGGGGGTTTTACTAGGGGGTAGGCATAAGCCAAGAATAGACCCTAGAATGTGGAGTACCGTATAGGATTTGCACCTATCTAAAACAGGTTTGCAATCTGTTGCATAACTACTCTGCCAACGGTACACAGATGGTAGTTCCGACAGGAATTGAACCTATATTGTCGCCTTATCAGGGCGGTGTTCTACCATTGAACTACGGAACTATGGTGCTGTCAGTAAGACTTGCACTTACAACCTACCGCTTACAAGGCGGTTGCTCTGCCTATTGAGCTATGACAGCTTGGTGGGTGCGGTTGGACTTGAACCAACAAGCTATGGTGGGCGTCGGGTTTACAGCCCGATGGGGTTACCAATTTTCCTACACACCCTAAATAAATTGGCGGACAGCAATGGACTTGCACCATACTCGCTATTAACGAGCCAAACACTTAGCAGGTGTCGCCTTACCTTGTAAGGTTTACTATCCGAAATCTGCATTTTTATGTTGGTTTGTTAGTTCGGTAGCTACAACGAACAATCACAATCTCTCTCACTACGAGTCACAACAGGTTGAATGCAGAAACCTACGTCTTTTACAATTTGGCGGAGAGTAAAGGAGTCGAACCCTCAGCGTTTCCGCTGGCACGGTTTTCAAGACCGCTTTGTACCCAGTACGCTACTCTCCAAAATCAGTAGCAAAGGGCGGACTTGAACCGCCGACCTTGTGGTTATGAGCCACACGAGCTACCAACTGCTCTACCCTGCTATGTGCATATTATAGCAGGGCTTGTTTTTCTTTTTTTACCGTTTAACATAAGAAATATACCTTTTATCATAAAAGTACTCATTTAAGTAATAATGAGTAAATTTTTACTTGCTTTATATACTCAAATTGAGTATTATACACCCATCAAGACGAGATGACCACTTGAACACTATTTAACAGTTTGCAGTTAGGAAACCGTGCGATATAACGGAACCAAGCTAATCAGCCATTGGCAACTTGTCAGCATTACTTAACAGTTGCCAATCACGGATTAACTTGTAGGAGAGCATCATGATTGATGAAATCAGCCCAAGCCATGCGGTTGTCGCACTAGACATATTAGATGAATGTATCTGGGCAGAGCTTGCCCTAGAGCATGAATGCGAGCGGATGTGTGATGATGATTACACCCGTGAGTATTTTTGGAACCAGTACCACCCCATCATTACCGACATACAGGGCATAGACGATGACGGGGAGTACTACCCCATGCCATATCATCTGGCAGAGATTATAAAAGAACGCCTTGATTGTGATGAGTTTTATGATGCTTATCAAGGCTGTTTTGATGACAATTTTAAATGGGGCGAGAACACGTCCCGATACTACTAAGGAGCAGGTATGAAATTAAAAGACTTAAAAAATCGCCGATTGGTTCGCTTCATCGGTGGTTTTGAAGTGTTTAAGGTAACACGTAGAGACACCGTAGCTTATGGCAAGATTGTTTATTTGCTAGACATGACAGGCAAACCACGGTATGACTTTCGTACTCACAATCAAGACCGTGAAGTAAATTTGGAGTATGTATGAAAAAATCAGATTTGATTGGTGGGGCGATAGCATATATCGCCCTTGTGGTTATTGTGTATCAGTGTATCTTTGGGTGGGCAGAGCATACGGCAGATGATAACAGCCGTGTGGCACAAGAAACTTATATCAGCCATGCCGATAAGGTCATGATTGAGATGATGGAGAAAAAAGATGAACGATAGAGACTATCAAGACTTTTTGGACAGCTTGCCAGATGACATCCAAGCGGAGATGGAGAGCGACTACTACGAGTATGAACGCTATCTGTATGAGACAGGGCAAGCATTTGATGAATTGCCGTTTTAATACTGGTTAAAATTTTTAGGAATATTTTATGAACCTTTACCAAATCCAAGAAAACATCAGCGAGCGTTTAGAACGCTTGCAAGAACGCTTAGACAATGGCGAGCTACCACCGCCCGATGACAGCGAAGTGCAGGAGCTTTTGGGGCTAATTGAAGGCGATTTGGCGGATAAATTAGAAGCCTACCGCTATGTGGCACTCAACAAAAAAGCCCAAGAAAAATCCTACAAGGATGAAATCGCCAAGCTCCAACAGGGCAGAAAGTCAGTATCAAACAGCCTTGACCGCCTAGAAAATGCCATTCTTATGGCGATAAAAGCAAGCGGACAAAAGAAATTTGAATTTGCCACAGGTTCGGTAGCGATACACAAATCTCCCGAAAGCGTTCGGCTTGACATTGACCCTAAGCACCTACCGCCCGAATTTCAAAAAGTAACGGTAGAAGCAGATACCGCCGCCATTAAGAAGTTTTTAAAAGACGGTGGCGAGATTAAGGGCGTAACACTGGTGCAAGGCGAGCATTTGAGAATTAAATAGGAGCAAGGCAATGTGCGAAAATCTTAAAATTTGGAATAAAGTTAAGCAAGTACCGCCCCAATTTTTAAAACCGATTGGCTTTGGAAAATTAAAGGGCAAATCAGACATTAACCCCCAATGGCGGTTGATGGCGATGACACAAGCCTTTGGGGCGGTTGGTCATGGTTGGAATTACCGCATTGTTAGAACTTGGAGCGAGCCGCACCCCAACGGCTCTGTGATGTGCTTTGCCGAAGTGGCAGTACAAACAAAACTTGATGGCGAATGGGGCAAAGAATTTAGCGGTATTGGTGGCTCGGAAATCATTGAGAGCAACAAAAACGGCTTACAGTCCAATGATGACGGCTACAAAATGGCGGTAACAGACGCCCTAAGTGTAGCATTTAAAGCCGTTGGTGTGGCAGGGGATATTTATTTGGGCAACTTTGACGGATCAAAATATGTCTCTGACTTATCCCAAGCCTTTGATGAGCCGATTAGTCAAGATGACTATGATAGCCTAATGGAAAAAATCAATAGCTTGTCCGAACAAGGCAGGAACACAGTCGCTAATGCCTTAAATCAAAGAAAATTGAAATTGTTAGACTTGCCAAAATCACAGTTAAGTGAGTTTTGGGGGTTTTTGAATAGCGTATGAGCTTAATCATGAAACAACAGCAATTTTTATCAGCGTAGGAGTTACATTGAAATGAATATTTTTTGTACTGCTTGTCAGTCAATAATAAAAGCAAGACTCACTACTGGTGCGGAAGTTTACCTACACCGAAAAGACTTGCATAACCTAAATTTTTGGATTTGCAATGATTGTAAAAATTTTGTCGGTTGTCATAAGTCAGGCGATGGCAAGAAACCACTCGGCAATATTGCAACACCGAAAATTAAAAAGATGAGACAACAAATCCATGCTCGCCTTGACCCGATTTGGCAAAGTGGGCGATACAAAAGAGCCGAAGTTTACAAGATTCTTAGTAATAAAATTGGCAAAGAGTATCACACCGCACTCATTGCAAGTGAAGAAGAAGCTGAGATGGTTTTAAAGTACATTCAAGAATTGGAGCTTAATCATGAAACAAAAATTTAAAGTGGGCGATTTGGTTTATTGTCCTTCCAAGACTAACCATAATCTTAACTTAGACAACAGCTTCATCGAATTAATCAGTAAAGTTAATCAATTTTACTGGGTATTCATGCACGAAGATATTAGTTGGTCATATGCTCAACCTATCAACCTTAAAACACTCAAAAAAATTGTCGATTATATCGATGGCGAGACAGTGACGGAGTGAGTGATGAGCTACCCACTTGATATTGAAAAAGAAACTATTGAATTGCAAAAATACCCCAATATGGAGCATGGTGTTATTAGTGAACCATGTGTTGTCTTAACCAATAAAGGGCGGGTTGCAATAGCTGAATTTACGATACATCAAGATAATAATGGCAAAATTTGGCACTGTTGGCACCAATTAACCAACCCACGCTTGAACGATGATAAAGACGGCGTGGATTTTGATAATGCTGTTGGTATCGATGTTGTCCAATGGCAATTTATTAATTTTTTTGGAGAAAATAAATGAAAAACGAACCTACCACCCTACCACATGACGGCATGAGCCGATTAAGCCAATCGGAGTGAATTATGAAAAAATATATCATCATTGGATATATCGGCATCCTATTGTTAATCATATCTTTTGTATACATGTTCTTATTGTTATTGGGTCAAATTCACCCTACACAAAATCAAAATATGATTTTCGTGGTTATTATTAGCTTATCGTTACCGTTACTTAATATGGCTATTAACGGTATTGACCGCCATAAACGCAAAACAGGAGTAAATCATGGCAAGTATCAATAAAGTCATCATTGTGGGTCGCTTAGGTCAAGACCCCGAAGTCCGTCAATTCCAAAATGGCGGTCAAGTCGCTAATCTGTCCATTGCTACTAGTGAGCGTTGGACAGACAAGCAGACAGGCGAACAAAAAGAAGCCACCGAATGGCATCGTGTCAGTCTGTTTAACCGCCTAGCAGAAATCGCAGGGCAGTATCTGTATAAGGGCAGTTTGGTGTATATCGAAGGCAGTTTGCACACTCGCAAATACACCGACCAACAAGGCATAGAGCGTTATAGTACCGAAGTGCGAGCCAGTCAAATGCAAATGCTACCGTCAGGTCAAAACAACCAACAGCAAGGCTATCCACAACAGGGGCAAAACACCGCCCCACAGGGACATGGGCAAAACGGCTTTACAGGTGGCATTCCCAATGAGTTCCAACCGCCCCACTATCAAACAGGGCAACCCCCTGCCTTTCCGCCCCAAAATGGTGAGCAAAACATGGGAAAGTGGTAACGCCCCCAGTTGGGGCATATAACATGCCGTTTTAACAATTAATTTTTTTCGCAACAAAGGTAAAACCTATGAACATCGACAACCTAACCTTGGGTCAAATCAAACAAATCCAAGCTTTGCTTGGCAATCACAGCACGCCATCGCAAGACGGACTAAATGCCATGCTTGGCAAAAAAGTCATTATCCGCACCTACTCAGCAGGGGTGTGGTTTGGCGAGCTTGAACAAAAAGCAGGCACAGAAGTCATCATAAAAAATGCCCGCAGAATGTGGAAATGGTGGGCAAAAGAAGGTATTAGTCTATCCGCTTGTGCATTGTACGGAATCAGACACAACGACTCAAAAATCGTAGAAGCAGTAGATAGTGTATGGCTTGAAGCGATTGAGATTATCCCTTGCACCGATGTTGCTATCAACTCATTGGAGAGTGCCCCCCATGTCAAAGCTCAATAAACCTGTTAGTAATGACTATGGCTACGGCAATGGCTATGGCAATGACTATGGCGACGGCAATGACTATGGCGACGGCAATGGCGACGGCAATGGCAATGGCTATGGAGACGGCGACGGCAATGGCAATGGCTATGGAGACGGCAATGGAGAGGGATGTTAAATGATTTTTGGCAACAGCTTTGGCAGTTTTGTAGGATTGATTATGTTTATTGCGACTGCATTATATAAACAGCTAACCACAGAAGTGATGGGGTTAGAACAAAATATTTACTTAGCAAATAGTCAAAGACTAGGGTTTTTTCCAGTTTTTGAGACAAAAGAACAGGCGAATAATTTTGCAAAAGATATGCTTATCGCACAGGGCATTGAAGTGAATATTATTGAGATTGATAAATTTGGTAAAGTTTTGGGGGTGGATTATGAACAATCCTAAATATTATTTGCAAGATGCTAGTTACTACCACGGCAACTACATGAACTGGTGGGCTAAGGGTCGCCAAGGCTATACTGCTAATCTTGATAACGCACATCAATTTACCAGAGCAGAAATCGCAGAAATGCAAGCTCGGGGAATGAGAAAGACTGATAAGCCGTGGCTATGTAGCTACATTGACGGTAAATCAGCACGTTGTGTTAATGTTTCGTTCGTCAGTTATGACGAAATGAAAGAGCAAGAAAGTATCTTGCTCAACGAAACAAATAATGGCTGGATAAGCGTTGATGATGATTTGCCTAATCCAGAACAGGAAATCAATTATCTTGACGATAATTTTGAACCCAAAAACTTTTATTTGGTTCAATTAAAGAGCGGATTGATTGATACTGTATATTATGCAACGATTTGTAATGATTGTGAATATATCAATGTTTTTATAAGTTGTACTGTCAATGTTAGAGAAAATCGTTATTTTGCCCAAGAGCGAGGCTTTAATGACTATAGAATTAACGAAGTTAAATTTTGGCAACCCATGCCACAATCGCCAAAGGAGCGAATGAATGACAACCATTGAAACAGACATCAATATCAGCGACCTAAACAAGTCAAACAAGCGTGGGCATGAATTATTAAGATATGCTTATGATGTATTGCAGTATGACGGCATTAAGCTACTACACACCGCCATACACGCTGGTGTATCACACGTTAATCACATCATGGCAAGCAGTATGCTAGGTTACAAACCTGCCACTTTGAGAAATTGGCACAGCCAAAGCAATGGACCTATCCAAACACGCATGATTAACGGTAAGCCCTTTTGGGCGGTTAAAGACATCAGGCAATTGTTAGGCGAGTAAAAAAAAGCCCAAGTTTATGCTTGGGCTTTTTATTTGAATGTTGGTTATTATATGGTTATTATTTTATTTTTGGTTATTTTTAAACACAAAAAAATCAAGGTCTCAATCTCTTAAAACCTTGATTTTATTCAT
>NZ_JADFBZ010000010.1:0-58438 GCF_015223095.1 Moraxella sp. K127
ATGGAAGGTGAGGGGGTGGGGTATGAGATGGTGAGGTTGCCGCAACCTTACAGTTTAAGATTTCACTTTACTGATGATGATGGCATACCCTATCCCAATACCGAATATGAGGCGATCAATAAGGATACTGGAGAAACCTTGATTGGTGTCACAGATAATGAGGGATTTACAGAGTATTTTTATTCCGATAAACCTAATCAAATTGAAGTTTATTTACATATCTAATGGGAGGCAAAATGACAAATCGCAGTACAACAACTGGCACTACTACCAATTCTGGCGACCGCACAGTGAGACAAAAAATAACCTCCCTTAGACATTTTTATGTTCATTTTAGACGTCCTGAAAAAGCTGGTTATAGTGGCAGCTTTGGTTTTGATTGGTTAAGAGATGAGTATGTGTATGACGAGATTAGGGTTAGGGTTGCCAAAGCCAAAAAAGCCTTATACAAGGGTAATATTCAAAATTTAATCAAAGAGTATACACATTTCAAAGGTCAAAAAATTAGCCACATTAACGAGATCAAAACCTTGAATGCAGAGCCTTATATCCCTGCATGGCTAGCTATTTTTCCCAGTACCAAGCACACTAAACACAATAACGCTTCTTCTAAAATAAACACAGATGGGGTAAAATTATATTTACAGATAGACCAAGACGATAAAGATTCAGCCAAGATTTTAACAGATGACGGTACAGAGTTGACATTTGAGTGCAGTGCAGGCTTAAAAATTAGTCCAGAAAAAATTAACTTAGCTAAATTGATTGAGAAGTCGCCCACCAAAAAAACCTAAGCTCTAGTCATCAGGGTGTCTCATCAAAGAGCTTTTACCGCCACTTAACTAAGACTGCCATAACAATAACAGCAACCGATGTTTATTCAGAACCTGCTTACATTAAAGTTATTGCTCGCAAAAACAACCTTAAAAAGACGGTTGGTCTTTTAATGGTCTACCCCAATGCTATCATACCAAAAGCAGACATACGCATTGTTCATTTTTCTACACGAGCAGGCGTTAGAGAAGTGCCAACACCGCCAGCCTATCAGGATTATTTAAAAAAACGCTCTTTTAATCAAGCTTTGGTTAGAGCAGAAATAAAAGGCATTTCATTCTTTAATCTTGTAGATTATCTAAATGAGTATAACGCAAAAGTTGTCAAAGGCACCATTACTTCTGAAGAAAGAAGAAAGTTGGGAAAAATAAAAGTATTCATTACCAAATACCCCATTGGACAGACAGTTCCCCGATCCAAAGGTGGCGAGCTTAAAAAAGACATTATCGCCCTTTATGAAGAGTTTAGTCAAAAGTATGTACCCAAAGGTGGCATTGAAAATCCAAATAGCAAAATCACTTTTGTTATTTTCACAGATTATTTGGTTCAAAATACAGATCCAGCTACCTCAATTACTTATACCACACTAGGTAGTGCGGCAACTAGAGAACGTGGAATGTTTGAATCTTTGGCTTGTTTGGTGGCAGATTGCCCAATTATTTGGGGGAATGCAGTTGTACTCTTTAATCAAGGCAATACTGATTTATCTACCTTTGCTCATGAGATTGGGCACAGCCTTAGCTTGCCACACACCTTTGAAACACCACCCAACAGTAACCACACTTTTTATCAGGGTTATACAGATAATTTGATGGATTATTCGTATGTGCCTGTGCCAAAAGGCGAACGTGGAGAAAGCAATAAGTTTGCGAAGTATATGTGGTCATTATTTAAATGGCAATGGGAAATTTTAAGAAAAGATAGTAGTATTTCTTATAAGTGATTAGCGTAAGGAGAGAAAAATGGTTAAATGCACAAAAATTTTTTTACTAATACTAAGCTTGATAATTATTTCTTGCAAAGAAATAAACAATTTTCCAAATGTGACAAATCAAAATATCTGTACGGATAAAGAAATATCTACTAGTGTAAAAGTGCCTATACCCATTACACTTACGGATAAGATGAGAGAAAAAGCAAAAGATGGTATTATTTCAGGAAACTTATTGAGAGAAAGAATGGAAAAGTACCATTTTAATACTCTGTTTGAGGATGATGAAATAAATAACAATAGGGTAACATTCGATGGATTCGGCTATTTATACTATCAGTCCAAAGAAAATACAAATTTCATAAGGATGTCAATAAGTGGAAGTATTGGATTGGGTAGCGGTAGAAATAATAATTTTTCAATGAATTATATTGATTATGATTTTGCCAATCATACAATATCGGACAATAAAACTATATTATTCGAACAAGAAAAGAAAGAGCTTATCACTTTGTTAAGCATTGTTATTGATGATCCGTTCAAATCTGAGCAGATTCTATCAGAGTTAGAAAGTATATATCAAGAGAAACTTGATAAAAAAGAATTTTTGGCACAAGATATTGTTGTAGCTAATGTGGAGCATCAAGGCAGATTATTTGAATTAATGGGTATTTATTCTATTAATCCAAAAAATCCTAAATGTCAGGAAAATAGGCTAACCAGTTTTTCGGTTACTTGATGATTGAGTTGCTACCATCTGCACACCTAACCGTCTATTTTTTTAGAGATGGACAAAAACCCTTGATGTCTTTATTTACACAGATGCCAACTGGCGTACAGTCGAGGCAATGGAGATTGCTTGGACATTAGTGGAAAATTTATGATGAATAAATATTAAATCTCTTTCCAAACTAAAAATAAACCCTTATAAGTATTGGGGTTGAGGTTTTTAAAAATCCACAAAAATCGGGGTTTGGAAAGAAGTCTAATCCTTTTATCATCATTTACCCTAACCGCCTGCGACCCATTTAAAGGTCTAAGAGGCTATGGTCAAGAAGCAGGGGCAAATGGTAAATCAAAGAGATTTAAAAATGCTCGAGGTGAGGCGAGGTTTGATTGTCAAAAAGGATTTATACATGCTCATGAAGGAAATAGCTATCCAGAAAAACACGGTCTCCCCCGTGAAATCGGTGGTAACTTTATCTGCGATGGCGACGCCCCCAAACTTCCCAAAGACTGCCAAGGTCGTGAAATCCGTAGTGAGGCAAATTAAATGCCTTTACAACCAAACACCAATTACCCTTAGCTTTAAATGACTTTATTTGTAAAAATGGTGTTCCTACCATTCCTGTTAAAGATTTAGAATACTGGAAACGCCATGAATCTATCATGCCCACCTGCAAAGACAGCCGTGGTCGTAAACGTCCTTGTGTATAATTGTGGTATGATGTTGCCATCATGTAGGGGTTATACAAACCCCCTACACTCACGCTCGTACAGTCAAAAAAGGAGGATTGGGGCGAACGTTTTAACCCAAGTGTGGCTGTATAAATTTTAATAGTAATTGTTGTTATTTTGTTCTAAATGATGTATGATTTTATAGGGTGATTTAGACATCTATTTGATGTGGTCGGGTGGCTTCTTTTGTTTGATTTATTATGAGCATAGCAACGTTGATGATTGGTGAAGTATGGTTAAACGCAAAAATATATTAGGAATATTGGGTTGTGTGCTATGTATGACGACCGCACACGCCAACACTGGGGCATCAGAAGATAAGGCAAGGCAGTATGCTCGCCAAGCCATTTTTGAGAGCTTAGCAGAGGCAGATAGAGAGCTCACCGCAGAGGAGAGACAGGTTGAGGATGAGATTATCAAGGCGTATTTGATTTTGCAAAAGGAGCATGAGCATTCACTGACACAGTTACAAATGGCTCAGACCCCACCAACCACAGACAGTCACAACAATGAACTGCTGGCAAAAAAATTATTAGAACTCAAACAGTCAATGCATGAGTTTTTTTTGGATAGAAATTTTGGCATGGAGCATCGTTCTGCTTTGGTTTATCCTGATGATTCACCCGATAAGACAGCAGTGGATGATGAGACATCAGAAGGTCAGACGAACCAGACCAACCATGAGAATGACAAGACAGATGAAAAATAAGTTAATGTCCCAAAGCTTTACACGCAGTTGGGTTTTACTGCCAAAGATGATGTTGCTAGGACTGCTGACGACATCGACCATCGCAGTGGCTGACCTAGATGATGAATACTTTATTGCCCATCAAGTGGCTCAGTCCCATCAAATCCCAGGTCTTCTAAAAGGCGATACCGAGACTCTGGTCAATGAAGCGCTTGCTGAGCTTATCAAAACCCATAAGCAAAAAGAACTTATCAAACAGTACCATGAGGACAAAGCGACTTCATCCATGCTAAAACAGAGCATGGCAGAGTCGGTATCTTCATCTGAGTTTGACTCTTGGTTGAATGAAAAAATCGCCACCATTTACATGGATTTGTATGATGTGGCACAGCTTAGACAGATGTACAAAGACAGCCGCACCCGAGGCGACGTAGATAAGCCCTCTGATGACATGACGGTTTATTTGTCACAGTACATTCAGTCAAGCCTCTCTTATGAGCATAAAAAAGAACTTCAAGAGCAGTTATTTTTAACAAAACTCAAAGAAACCACCAAAAACATCTTAGACCAACATGCCAAGCCTGATAATCCAGATAAGGATGATGATGAATATTATTAAACGCACAAAAGGTCTGTGGGCTATCTTGCTACCCATGATGGCTCTGTATGGCTGTGCTTCTTTGCCGTCAAGTGATGACAAAGCACCCTCCGAGATTGACGTGATTTTGATGTCTGACGCCGACATCAACGAGGATATATTGGGTGTTGCTTCACCTGTTCGTCTGACATTATTACAGCTAAGTTCTGAGATACAGTTTAGACAACTGCCACATATGATGAGTGATGACAAATCCTATGGCGAGCTTTTGGGTGGAAGCATGCTTGAACAGACTGATGTCACCCTAAGACCTGATGAGCTTTTAGAATTCAAGCTTCCCCTAAATGACAAAACCAAATACCTAGGAGTGGCGACAGCTTATCGTGATGAGTCAAATGATTGGAAGCAATCCCTGCAAAAGCAGGATAAACGCTGGTATCAAGTCAGGGACAATCATTTTTTATACTTGCATGTTCAGCCACAGGGCGTGGTTCAGTTATCCAAACAAGAAGCTTTAAGCAAAATGCTTGCCTTTAAACTCAAAGAGCAGGGCAAGAGCATGGAGGATTTTAAAAAACTCACCAAGCGTGAGCAAGACAAAGCATTAAAAAAACTTGAAAAAGCACTTGAAGAATCCGCACCTGCTGACATGTCAAAGGGTTATTTTTCATCACCCAAGCCAAAGATGGATGCGGTTGATGTCTTAGAGGATGGTAAAACTGCTACGGATAAAGCATTGATGGCGGATTGATGTGATTTTGATATTTCTACAAGAGGTGAGCGTATGATTGATTTTAAGGTTGTTTGGGGAGAGGGTACGTTAATCTCACCTCAGCATTTTCAACAGCAAGAGCGTTATTTTGAGACACTGATTAATAATTTTGCACTCAATAAAAACCATCATTGGGGTTTTAAAAACTTGGATTTTAATGAATCCGCCAAGGAAATGGGTATTTTGGAAGTGGCACAGGTCAGCGGTTTTTTTAAAAATGGCTTGTATTTTGAAGAGACTTCTCAAAGCTGTCCAAGATTAAAGATAGAAATTCCGCCAAACATAGAATCCGAAACCGTGTATTTGGCATGGTCAAATGAGTCTGTATACCAGCAAAACTATGCCATGATTGATGATGCTGATGGTATAAATGCTCAGTATATCCTGCACGGTATTGAGCTGTCAGATGTCACCGAATTAAATTCTGCCAAAAGACAGGTCGTCGTTGCCAATAAAAACTTGCGTTTGGTGTTATCAAGCCAGCTTGGCGATGGCATGATTCACCTGCCTGTTGCCAAGATTTTATCAAGCAACGCTAACGGCGAGTATTTTCTAGACAAGACATTCATTCCGCCATTTTTGAACGTGAACAAAAATGAGATTCTAGCCAACCATCATCAAGAGTTGCATGGCATATTAAAACAGCGTATTCAATCCTTGACCGGGGTTTTGATCAACCCATCTCTAATGACAAGTAATGATGTTAGAGACTTCCTGTTTTTACAGACCCTCAATCGCTATCAGGCTTATATGCACCATACCGCCACATTGCCTGTGATACATCCTTGTGAATTATATGAAAGTTGGTTAAAACTCTATGGTGACCTAAGCACGTTCGAGCCAACCAAAATGAACTTGGCATTGCCGAGTTACCACCATGACAATCTCAAAGAATGTTATGCTGAACTCATGGCGTTGCTAAAACAGGCTCTGTCGATTGTGCTAGAACAAAAAGCCATTCTCATTCCGTTTGAGATGACTGATGAGACGACCCGAGTTGCTATTACACCCGATAAGTCACTGCTTAATAATTGCCGTTTTGTATTGGCGGTGAATGCCAATATCCAGCCGGAGGCATTAAGACAGACGCTGCCAGCGACCATCAAGATCGGCTCTGTTGAAAAAATAAAAGATTTGGTGGCTTATCATCTGCCTGGGGTCAAGGTTAATGCATTGGCAACAGCACCCAGAGAGCTCCCATATTATGCAGGGTTTAGCTACTTTGAGCTTGATAAGACTTCTGAGTTGTGGGCGGATTTGCACCAATCATCAGGCATGGCACTACATCTGGCGGGTGAATTTCCAGAGTTGCAAATTGAATTTTGGGCAATCAAACCTGTTTATTGATTAAACAGACATGATAAGTTAGTTAAGTTGTGATAATAATGTATTTAAACAGGACAAATCATGCAAGCGGTCAGATTTGAAGAAATTGAGACAGGATTATCCAGTCAGCAGAGTGCCTCTATCAGTGCTGATGACAGCAATCCTTTGGTAAAATCAGCCATCCCCTTGTTTGCGATAGCCTCTCAGATGAAGTACTACTATAGCAATCTAGGGAGTGCAGAAGTATTAAAACATCTAAAAGCACAGATTGAGGCTTTTGAAGAGCAGTCTGAGGGCATGGGTGTGCGTTATGAGACGGTTCGTGCTGCCAGATATTGTTTATGCACGCTGCTTGATGAATTTGCCGCCAAGCATGGTTGGGCGGATCAAGAGTGGATGGCAAACAGTCTATTGGTCACGTTTCATAGTGAGACGTGGGGTGGCGAGCAGTTTTTTGCCATGTTGGATAAAATCAAGGCAGAGCCCCAAAAGAATCTTAACTTAATTGAGTTTATGTACTATTGTTTGGTTATTGGGTATATGGGTAAATATCAAGTACTCAATAATGGACAGGTCAGCATTCATAACCTCAAAAAAGAGCTAGAAAAACTCATCGCCAAATACAAGCCATTGCCCTCATCGCCATTGCTCATGGATAGGCCATCAGCAGGCGAGCTAAGCGGTATTAGAAATAAGGTGGTGCCTATTTGGGTGATGGCACTGGCTTTTGGTTTGCTGTTATTGGGGCTTTATAAAATCTTTGATTATCAGCTTACAAACAGAACAGACAGCATCAATCAATCCATACAAGCACTGACCATTCCCGTCAAGCAAGAAACGCCCGTTGCAAGCACACAACCAAGAAGGCTGACACCACTACTCAAAAATGAGATTGAAAGCGGGCTTATTGAGGTCAGTGAGACACCAACAGCAAGCAAGATTACCATCTTGGGTGATGAGCTGTTTGCCTCAGGCTCAGACAAGATAGAAGATAGATTTTTCCCTGTATTGGCAAGTGTGAGCCAAGCCCTAAATATCGTCCATGGTCAGATTATTGTTTCAGGCTATACTGACGATAGACCAATCAGTAGTTCGGCTTACCCCTCTAACTGGCACCTATCACAAGGAAGGGCGGATGCAGTTAAGCAGATTTTGCTCAGATATATTGAAGATGCTTCTCGAGTGCGTTCTGAGGGTAAAGGCGACCAAAATCCTGTACTGCCTAATGATTCTGAATTAAACAGAGCGAAAAATCGCAGAGTAGAAATCATTGTGTATTTGGATGAAGGTTCGCCATTGCTAAAAGATACCGAAGGCACGCAAATTAACACAATACAATAATGGGGTGATAATGAACTTTTTATCGATGATAAATGTTGGGATGCTATGGGGTGGATTTGGGGCGGTATCTCTAATCTCTATGATTTGGTTTGGGGGTGCTTATCTTCAGATAGGTACATGGAAGCCTTTGGAGCCAACTTGGGTAAAAGTCTTGTTAAGTTGCCTTATTGTGCTGGTGGTAATCGGGGTAAATGCCTATAAATGGTATAAACAAAGACAGCTTAACAAACACGTCATGGAAGAGCTAAAAGCTAGCGACCTATCCTCTGATGATAAAGCAGTCAATAAAAACAAAATCACCGAACAGTTCAATTCGGTGGATTTGATTTTGCAAAAACATAATGATACACAAAATAAAAACCTTGTACAAAGACTATTTACGGATAAAAAAGGTTATATCTATCAAAAACCTTGGTTTTTGTTGGTGGGTGCTTCAGGCGTTGGAAAGACCACCTCCATTCTAAATTCGGGGTTGAAATTCCCCATTGGCACTGTGGAGAATACTTCTAGGTTGGCAGGCACACAAGATTGTGACTGGTTTTTGACGGATGATGCGGTACTGATTGATACAGCAGGTAGATTCGTTGAGCAGGACAATCAGTCAAAAAACAGTGGTGACTGGCAGGAGTTGCTCCATCTATTAAAGCGGTGCCGTACCAAACAGCCCATCAATGGACTGGTGTTGATGATTGGGGCGGACGACATCATGAAAAATGATGAACAGTATCTAGAAAGCCAGCTGTCCGAATTTAGAATTAGATTGCAAGAGGTGCAAAACACATTTAACATCAGCTTCCCATTTTATGTGGTCATTAATAAAATTGACCTCATCACTGGTTTTGGGCAGTATTTTAATTATCTTACCGAAGAGGATAGAAATAAGGTATTTGGTATTACTTTGGATGTTTTGTCCGATAATTCGGCAGAAAAGATAAATATCATCACCAAAAAATTAGACGACATCGCAGAATCCATTGAGTTAAATATATTTAACAGTGTGGCATATAACAATCAGCAGAATGAACCATCGGATTTAGCATTGTCTTTTGCCTCAGAATTTGCTGACTTTACCACACACCTAAAAAGCTATCTCAAAAAACTCCTAAATCTGTCAAAATATGATGCCATGCTTCATTTGGGCGGGGTTTATTTTACCAGTTCTGCTCAGCAGGAAATGGGGGAAATGGCTCATGCCAATCCCAAATACCAACTGCAATCCAAATACATCCAAGACAATAACGGCTTAATGTTTGGTTCGAAGCCTTATTTTATTAATCATTTTTACCATTTTGTTTTGATGGAGGCGTCCAATTTGGCAGGGACGGATGCTTCTTGGCTCAAGAAGCAAAGAATGGTTTATTGGGGGTTGTGCTTGTTATTGTCGGCATTAACCATTGCGTGTGCGGTGATTTTTATCAAGGCTTTCTTCAAGAACTCAGCGTATCTTGATAAGGTGGAGAAAAACACCCAAGAGGCTCATGCCATGTCAAGCTCGGTGGATGGTGGTAATGCCTTGGCAGTACTTGATTTTGCCAACAAAGTTAGGGTTATCCCCAATCGTGACATATCAGCAGAGCTAACCCAAAAAAGTTTTTTGGGCGATGTTGGTCTAAATGATTATGACAGGATTTATGCCACCTCACAACAAAAATATCGTTCGCTTGTTGAGGAGAGTTTGAACGAACTCATCTCCACCACCATCAAAGATAAGCTCAAAAATAACACCGCCCAAGGCTCTTTGGCGGGACTATATCAAAATCTAAAAGCCTATCTCATGCTTTATGATAATAAGCATTATGATGGCAAATTTATCGCCGGATGGGTGCAATCCAACTTACCTAATGAAGCATTTGAGTCAAACGCTGATAACTTTGAGCAGTTAAAGCAAATCTTGATTGACAAAAAAATCACGCCAAACGACCCCCAAGATTTGGCGATGATAAATAAAGCCCGAGAGATGTTGGCAGGGCAGGATATTGGTAATGTGGTCTATGCCGATTTGATAGGATATACCCAAACTCTTGACACCAAAGGCATGCCGTCCGTATCTTTTGTGTCCATGGGCGGTTCTGCTACGCAAAGCTTATTTCGCAGGGTAAGTGGCAAGACATTGAATTCTCCCATGCCAGTACTGTACACAAAATATGGCTATCAGAATCTGTTTTTGCCTTATGTCAATACTCGCCTAGATAATTTTTATAATACAGAAAATTGGGTCATGCCAAACAATGCTTTTTTTGCCTCAAAAGAGCAGGTGTTGTCAGATATTTATCAAAAATACACCAATGATTATATCACCTATTGGCAACAGTACATTGCAGACATTAGGATGTTAGAACCAAAAAATTTACAACAAACCATCGTCATGTCAAAGCAATTATCAGAAAAAAACTCCTCTTTGGCAGGTATCATCCGTGGTATTTATGATAATACCAACCTTGTGGAGGAGGTTACCAAGCCGACACCTGATGTTGCCAATGATGCTACGGCGAACACAGGTCAGGAAGTCAAGCAGGGCAAGGAAGCTGTGATGCAGGCCAAAAAGACCGCCAAGACCAACGAAACTTCTGCTCAGATGAGAGGCTATCTGCAGGATGTGGCAACTCATTTTTCTCAATTTCATGTATTAGTCCAAAGCAGTGAAGGCATGCCATCTCAGTTGGATGAAATTGCCAAATCAATCAATGACCTGTATGTGTATTTGGTGGCATTGCAGATGAGTATGCAAAACAATGATGCACTGATGCCTGATAACAAACCGGTCATTAACTATCAGGCTCAGGTCAGTCGTCTGCCTGACCCGTTTAGACCCATGTTAGACCAATTTGTGGGGCAGATATCCCAAACGAGCAAAGACTATCAGCAAACCTATAAAGACGAGCAAGCACAAGCCGTCATCGAAGAGCAAAAAAAAACGGTGCTGTCCATCGCTGAACAACAAGATGCTCATGTCAGGCAAGGCTGTGAAAGCTTAATCGCTGGAAAGTATCCTTTTGACAAATCAGCCTCTCAAGAGGTATCGCTTCAAGAATTTGCTAAAGTATTTGGCTCAGAGGGTTTGTTCATGCAGACATTGCAGAGTAATATTTTGGTGAATGAGCGACTAAGCACCCCTTTTTTGTCGCTACTTGAAGGTTCCGATAGGCATAAACATTACCAAAACGCCCAAAAAATTAATACAAAATTTTTGGCGGGCTCCAAAAACCCTGCATTGGATTTTACGATGAAAATCATGGCGATGGATAAAGACATTAAAGAGCTGTCCGTAAGTTATGATGGTACGCAGACCACCTATTATCATGGACCTCAAAAAAGCATCAAACTCTCCTGGCCATCAACGCAAAAAAGCATGACTCTAAAAGCCATGGATTTTAACAATCAAAGCCATGGCTTGGAAGTAAAAGGTGATTGGTCTGTGTTTAGATTGATGGATAAGGCAAGTCGGATTATTAATACCAAAGATAACAAAGGGGTGATTGCAACCTTTGAATTGGATAAACATGAAGTGCATATTGAGTTTAAGTCTATCTCTGGCACAAATCCTTTTTTGCTTGGTGAGTTAAAGGGGTTTGTATGTTAGTGTCATTTTATGGTAAATTGCCTCACCATGCTGAGTTCCTAACATCAAATAACCCACCATTATGGTCTAAGACCATCACCAGCTGGATGATTCAAGGGCACGGTCAGCTTGGTGAGATGATTTTAAAGCAAAATCACAAAAGACCAAGCGTGTATTTTTTTATGATAGACGGTCATGACTTACCAGTTCAGATTTCAGGTATTTTTTTGGCGAGTCATGACAGCAGACACAGGGAGTTCGCCTTTGTGTTGTTTCATGAATATGAAAAGCAGTCGTTAATGTTGATTAGGGATGGTTGTCAAGATGCCATTAGGCAGGCGAGTTTCGACATTTCGTTGCTTGCAGATATGAATAATGGTGAGCTGTTGGATGGCTATGAAGATTTTTTGCAAAGAACTGAAGTGCCATTAAACGAAGGTGTCTGGCAGAGTGCCTGCTGTACCCCAGAGCGTTTGAGTTCCACACAGTTAAATAGTACACTTTATCGTAAATTAATCATGAGTTCTTAGGAGGATTGGATGGATGACTTTTTGGCACCATTGCACGATGAGCAGGTAGCAGGGCATAATATCGAGTATGATGACGATTTTTTAAACTTGATGAGCCTACTACAAGACAAGCCAGAGCAACAATATGGCGATTTGGTGGTTGAAGCTGGAATCAAGGACTGGCGTGCTATTTATGAGTCTTGTCATCAGATTTTACTGCATAAGAGTAAAGATTTGCTTGTCATGAGTTATTTTACTCAAAGTGGTATTGTACTAAATGGGCTTATGGGATTAAAAGAAGGGTTGTTTATCATTAAGGGCAATCTTGAGAAATATTGGGAGGATGTCTTTCCAAAGCTTGTTGATGAAGATGGTGATTACGACCCTGATTTTCGGGTAAATGCACTGTCTTTGTTCTTCGCTCCTGATGGTATCTTAAAAGACCTAAGAAATGCCCCTTTGGTCAAAAATGGGTTGTCAGGAAAGTTTCATACGGTAAAAGAGATAGAGGCTTTCTTGGAGAGCTATGATGAGTCACTATATGCTGGAGGCATTCAAAGGCTAGTCATTGATTTGTCTGTTGCCTCTGATGATGGGCACTCGCCCATAAGCCAGCTAAAAGAGGCAGGCGTGCTCATATCGGCAATCAAGGCATTATTTGAAAAATATGAGATAAGTGGTCTAAAATTTGAGCCTACCGAGCAGTTGATTCAAAAGATTTTGGATTTACTAAGCCAATCAGGAGAGTCTGGTTTGGAGCGACAAGATGTCACACCAACCAAGATGACTGACATAAAAACAGCAGAATCTGTCATGCCTGTGATGAATTGGGCGAGCTATTCTGTGAATTCAAGAGAGGATGTGCAATTATTGCTTGAAAAGATTCATGTGTATTTTGAAAAGCACGAACCTTCACATCCTGCGCCATTATTTATCAGACGCATTCAAAAATTGATGAATCTTAATTTTTATGAAATAATGAAAGACATCAGTCCAGAATCATTAGATAGATTGGAAAATTTGGTGGGGCAACCCTTGTCTAATGATGATGAATTTAATTAAAACCTAAGTCAAACCCATAGGAGATGACATGAGTAGTAAATCCGCTCAGAAATTTATTGCCAAAAACCGCTCGCCTCGTGTTCAGATTGAGTATGATGTGGAGGTGTATGGCACCGAAAAAAAGATAGAATTGCCCTTTGTGATGGGTGTGTTTGCTGACTTGGCAGGCAAAAGCAAGCAGGAGTTGCCAAGCATTGCCGATAGAGCATTCATGGAGATTGATGCGGACAATTTTGACGACCGAATGAAATCAATCAAGCCTAGAGTTGCTTTTAATGTAGATAATAGATTAGAAGAGGATGGGACTCAGCTCGGTATTGAAATGGAATTTGAAAAAATGGAGGATTTCTCACCAGAGCAAATCGCACAAAAAATTGACCCATTAAAGCAACTCTTGGATGCAAGAACAGAGTTGTCAAATCTACTTTCCTATATGGATGGTAAGGCGGGGGCAGAAGATTTGATTGATAAGATTCTATCTGACAATGAGCTACTTCAATCTTTGGCAACTTTGCCAAAAAACGCCACATCAGAAGATAATAATTCCTAAGGAGGCGTCATGACTACGCAACACGAACATCAAACGCATACCCAGACTCAGACCGTTTTTGATAACGACTTTGAGGCTTTGGTCAATAAAGAATTCAAACCCAAATCCAAGCAAGCAGAAGATGCGGTTCAAGGTGCGCTAAAAACATTGGCTCGCCAAGCACTGGGTAACACTGTCAAGCACTCATCGGACACTTATCAAACCATCCAAGCAATCATCGCTCAGATTGATAAAAAGCTATCCGACCAAATCAATGAGATTATCCATCACGAAGAATTTAAGCAAATGGAGAGTGCTTGGCGTGGGCTACATCATTTGGTCAATAACACCGAGACCAATCACCTGCTTAAAATCAAGGTTATGCCTTTAACCAAAAAAGAACTCGCTCGCAACCTCAAGAAGTTTAAAGGGGTGATGTGGGATCAAAGCCCAATATTCAAAAAAATCTATGAAGAGGAATACGGGCAGTTTGGTGGCGAGCCCTTTGGTTGCTTAGTGGGGGATTATTATTTTGACCACAGTCCACAAGACATTGAAATCTTGACGGAGGTTGCTAAGATATCCTCTGCTTCTCACTGCCCGTTTATTACGGGTGCTAATCCAAGCCTTATGCAGATGGATTCTTGGGAGGAGTTATCAAACCCAAGAGACATCACCAAAATATTCCAAAACACAGAATATGCAGCATGGAGAAACTTGAGAGCCAGTGATGATGCTAGGTATTTGGGGTTGGCATTACCTAGATTTATGGTGAGAGCACCTTATAGTAGTGCCAGTAACCCTGTTGATGAGTTTCACTTTGAAGAGCAGGTATCAGACCATGAAGGGTATGCATGGGCAAATGCCGCTTATGCCATGGCAGTCAATATCAACCGCTCATTTAGCGAGTATGGTTGGTGTACTTCTATCCGTGGTGTTGAATCTGGCGGTACGGTGGAAAACCTACCAACTCACACCTTTGAGACTGATGATGGTGGTGTGGACTTAAAATGCCCAACCGAGACTGCCATTAGCGACCGCAGAGAGGCGGAGTTGTCTGCCAACGGATTGATGCCACTTGTTTATCGTAAAAACTCTAATTTGGCCGCCTTTATCGGGGCACAGTCTCTACAAGAACCAACCCAATATCATGATGCAGACGCCACAGCCAATGCCAAGCTCTCTGCCAGATTGCCTTATCTGTTTGCTTGCTGTCGTTTTGCTCACTACCTAAAATGTATCGTGCGTGATAAAGTTGGTTCTTTCCGTGAACGTGAAGACATGGAGCGTTGGCTCAATGATTGGATTATGAACTATGTGGATGGCGATCCGGTCAACTCATCCCAGGAGACCAAAGCCAAGAAACCTCTGGCGGCAGCCGAAGTGATCGTAGAAGAAGTGGCGGACAACCCAGGGTTTTATACCTCCAAGTTTTTCTTGCGTCCGCACTATCAGCTTGAGGGATTGACAGTGTCCTTGCGATTGGTGTCAAAACTACCTTCGCTAAGAAAGGATTGATGAGTATCTAGCAACCCTGCTTTGGGGTTGCTATTTTGTTTTTGTGTGAGTGAAATAAATCATGACTGTGCGTTACTACATCCTAGAGGGTGACACCACCACCGTAGGCGGTGTCGTCCAAAAAACCACCAATACCCTATCTTTTAAAGTCTATGGTAAAGAACAAAGCTATATCGGCGATGATGTTTGGTGTCCTGCTTGTCAATCCATGGGTAAGATTGCACCAGACCAAGGCAGACTCTCCACCAAAGTAAATGGACGAATGCCCGCCCTAAATGACGACCTATGTCTATGCAAATGCACTCCACCGCCAAAGCTGGTGAATTCGCAGACGAGTTTTAAGGAGGTGATTGAGAATAATAGCAATCGCACAATAAATAATGAGGCATTGATCCAAAAAGATAATTTTATTATAGATGATAATTATCAGTTGCAATTTCAGTGCATTGATAGTGTAAGTGGTTCCCCAATTTTTGGTATTTATTATATTGCTGTATCTAATACCGGTACTATCTTAAAAGGATTGACTGATAAATGTGGTTTAACAGAAGTGTTAACTAAGGACAAAGAAGAAACTTTTGAGATACATTTTTTTGAAGAGGTGATATTGTGAGTGAAAAAAATTTTACTGTTAGAATTAAAGTTACATCAAAATCCGAAAAAATTAGAAAAATGCTGAAATATAGATTGGTGTTTTTTAAAAAATCTAAGTCTTATAACGGTGTATTTGATGATAATGGCTGTAGTAAGGTGTATAATGCAGATTATTTTGATATTGTTTGGTTTGAAATATATATAGGTAATGATTTGATAGATAAAATATTTGTTATGCCAACAATGAATGGGAAATATAATGATAATGCTTATGAAGTAAAAGTAAAGTATGGAGAAATTTCTATGAACAAAACCATCATTTCTGTTGGGTATAATAAGCCTATAGCACCAACTACATCATTAAAAAAAGTTTCATTTTGTGAAGCATTGGATTTATTTATAAAAAATAGAAGTATTTGGACTTTTGATAACCCTCCGGATTTTTACAGCAATGAAATAGGTGATGAACAATCCTATATTAGGAGTTTGGGTATTCACCCTAATACGACAGACGGGGTTGATTTACAGTATTTCTTGGTGCAGTATAGATATAGAAGAACAGTGGATCCTTTTACTGGATTTTTAGCTTGGAGTTTTCTTACTGGTTACATTTATATTGGTAGTGTTTTTTCCGCATATCATAGCAAATCTGGAGTGGACGGATACTTTAAAGATATTTTAAATGATTTTTCTGGAAATAATGCTGGTCATGATGCCGCTGTGTACGGTTTAGAAAATTACAAGGAGAGATTGTGTGATTAGAAAAACCAAAGTAGAGAAAATTGCGGATAAATTAATTATTTTGATATTTTTAATTGTATTTATTTTGATGCTATATATAATATTTGAACCTTATCTCATTGTAAATAATTTAGGTGATAATATGCATACAGCTATAGATAGATTGGGACATCCAGATCTAATATATGATAAAAATGATTGTCTGGTTTTATCTATGGTTAGCTGTGATGATTTTGATAAAAATAATATACATAGTATTGCCATTTGGTATTACGGCATTGAAAGTAATATTGTTGTTGGTTTTGATAAAAGAGAAATTATTGTATACAAAGGAGTGGTGGATAATATATATAAGTGACTATATTTTATGATAAATTCTTAGATTGTATTAAGAATTCATTATTGAAATTCTTATAATGAAATGTTTGGAAGAAGACTATTTATTTAAATCCATTTGAAAGTATTTGGTATTAAGGTGTAAAAAAATAAATTGTTAAAATTGTTTAATAGTTTTATGAAGGATTATTTTAGTCTTGTGTATCAGATTGCATAAATAAATTATCTTTATTACAGATAAAATATAAAGCGAATTTTAACTTAGAAACAAGACAGACTTTCCACTAAAGTAAACGGCAAACGCTAGCCCTGCATGACGACCTATGTCTATGTAAATGCACTCCATCGCCAAAGCTGGTGAATTCGCAGACGAGTTTTAGGGAAGTGGTTGATGATGGCTATAACACTCAGCCCAAGAATCACAAGGAAAAGAGTGGTTCAAAAATTTTTGATAAACGCATTAAGTTCGACTTTGGAGAAATAAATAATGATATTACCCCATTTTTGAGATATAGATTAAAGATAGATGGTATAACATACGAAGGAGAGCTTGATGATGAAGGTAATACAGATATTTTCTATAGCGATATAGAAACAGAAATTACGGATTTAGAGCTGTTTTTCTCGCAAGATGGAGACAACTAAATGGGCATACCAATCAATAAAAGTGGTGACAAGCTAATCATTAACATACCAAGCAGAGATTTAACGGCAGAAGAAATAGCCTTGGCAAGATTAATATTTGGTGAAACCATTAAGTATCAAGCAGTTAAAGTATTTAAGGTTGATTACCTACCTAATCAACAAGAAGAAACCATCGTAACACCCAATGGCAATTTATATCCAGCAAAAAAGGTATATAGAGAAAATTATGCTCTTGATAGCGATAGCATGAAGCACTTATTCATCCATGAGATGGCTCATGTCTGGCAAAGCCGTAAGGGCATGTGGGTGCGTTTGATAGGTGCTAAAATACATACTTGTGCTCGTCTTAATGACACTAACCCTTATTTATACAACATTCACCAAACATTTGGAAGCAAGGTGATTAAAATGCAAACTTCTCAGAATAAATCGGTCTCTAATATTGTGACAATTAAGTCCAAGTTGTCAGATTACAACATGGAATCTCAGGCAGAAATCATAGCTGATTACTGGGCATTGAAATTTAAAAGAAACCCCGACTTAATGATAACAAAAAATTTTGAAACTAATGTCAGGGCTAGAAATTTGGATGCAGTGATTCGACTTTATGAAGAAAAAGTAAAGCAAGCAATTGGCGCTTAGGACTGGTATGATGGAAAGGGTAGAAAAATTCATAAAGGCAATTGCTGTTTTTATGTTATGTTTTTTTGTTATGGTGATTGGTTTGATGTTATGGATAAGTCATATCATGTCTCAAGACAAAGACCTTGTCAAAAATAATTCATTAAAAAATGCAATTATTGAGCAAAACGATTTAGTCTTTGAGATTCAGGAAGGTTATGCAAGTGGTCTTGATATTGGTTATGATAGCCAAACCGTTTATTCGCAAGGCTTGGGGAAAAAAGTATCAAAATTAACCATTGAAAATTACCCCTCCATGATTCATGATAAAAAAATTTATCATTTTATGTTATATCAATATGAGCTTGGGGGTCATGGATTTTCTGGATTTGATTTTTGCATTAATAACAAAAAAGTTTTTTATGGGAAAAACATAAAAAACTGTTTAAAAGATGATGGTCTTGATTGATTTTAATAAATCTAGCAATAATCTACGGCTGTTAAAGTAAATGGCTTGGTCTGCCCTAAATGACGACCTATGTCTATGTAAATGTAATCCACCGCCAAAGCTTGTGCATTCGCAGATGAGTTTTAAAGAAAAAGTCAGTTCGCAGGGCATGGCAATAAGTGCTATTCAACTAAAAGAAAGTCCAACTCAAACACCCAGCACCTATAGCACCTCAGTACGCTTTGTAGATGATGATGGCTATCCTTATGCTAATGTCTCATATACCGCCAAAAACAAAAAGACAGGTAAGATACATTCAGGCAGAACGGATGAAAATGGTCAAACCCCACACTTTTTTACAGATTCACCTGATGATTATGAAATTAAACTGGACTTGGACTGGCAAAATAAGGAGATGAATAATGAGTGATAAAACTACCTGCACCTCTGCTGGTACTGGCACACCAGTTATCACTCAAACCATTTGCAATAGACCGTTTATCGCACACGAGCACGGCATTGGCGACCAGTTAGATCCTTTTGCTTGGAATGTAATTGAAGGGCGTTAAGGGAGAGGCTGGAGGGTAGAGAGGTTCCTGACCAGGGCTTATCCTCTTTGTGTGGTCCTGCTGTATTTTTTTATTTTTTACTATTAGTGGATAAAAATACCTACAAAAGTCTTGTTTGGAGTCTGTGGTACCATGGTGTAGCAAACATCAAATCAATACAACTTAAACCATCGAACGCAACCAAACATCCTACCAGCTATTTTAAAGCCAATAATGAACCCAAAATATTAGGACTGGATTGGATGACTTTAGCTAGTTTAAGAGATACCTTTAATAAAAGAATACGCTACAAATCGCCCGATGATGAGACTGCAGGAATAACCCTTCCTCATGAATTAATAGGTTGGTTGGAAAAAATTGGCTTTAAGCACATTGAAACATATGAATTAGACACTTTGGCAAATTATATTCAATTAAATGCTTATTTCACCAAGCAAGATTATTATGTTATCTCTTTAATCAATACAGAATTACTACAAAAAGGCAATTCTGCCTTTGGTGTCATTCCAGAGCATTGGGTAGTATGGACAAGTTTATTGCGAAGTGGAAAAAATGCCATTGATTTAAATACTAAATTGACAGACATAGTGCACTTGACGGTATTTTCTTGGGGCAAGAACAATTGGTCTATTCAGTCAAATTTGCCACTTAATAAATTTATGCTCTACCATAAAACCGCTTTTATTGTAAAAAGGGTATGACATGAAAAAGACAGCGTTATGGCAAAATATGGCATTATGGGAGAAAGTGGCATTGTGGTTTTTGGCAACCATAGTATTTTTGATTGTTTTTTTTAATTATTATGTTTAAAGTCTCATCGCATTTTGCTAATCGTCCACATTTTGTAACCCAAGAATTACCCAAAGCACATCTCAATCAACCTTATTATGCAAAAATTGAGATAGAAGCCGCCATTATAGAGGAAACGGTTGACATACAAGTTTCAAATGAAGATATTATGGTAGAGCCGAAAGTGTATGAAAGCCATAAAGACATATATAATAAACCTGTTTATAGAACAGATTACTCAAACTTAACTATTACAGGCACTCCGTCTGAACTAAAACCAATTACCATCAAATTAACAGGGAGTACTTATGGCAGTATGTTTGTTGGCAAAGAATTTGAAAAAACATATACTATTGAAGTGTTGGAATAGGCGGATAAAATATACCTCAACTCATGTAAAATTAAAAATTTTCATTATTTGTATTTAAGAATTTTGATATAAGAAGATAGCTTGCAAAGCGACTCTTCGGTTAGAGCATAAGCGTTTTGTGTTAATGCTATGATTGTCAAAAATACTAACAAAGATTTAAACATATGATTGACCTTTTTGGATGCTTTTGTCGTTTTGGATGATGTCCCATTGCCATTTAAAAAGTGAGCATAATCATCGCTCTGACATTCTCTTAATATCCATCCAATAAATTCCAGTATTGACATCTTTATCATGCCCCTGTAATCTACCGTGAAAATTAATAATAATATCGTCATAAATATATTGGGAGCCGATATAACACCAATAATCATGACATTCTTGCTTGGTTTGACTTAAAAAATCACGATTTAGTTTATAAAAAATAGCCTCAGCCTCTTTCTCGTTATCGGTAGCAATCTTAATTAAGGTAATAACTCTGTCTTTTTCAAAATCAAATATTAGATGCTCCTCAGGGTCTTTATCATAAAACAATGAAAACTCCTGCGGAATACGACCGCCACTATTTACCACCTTTGAGTGTTCAAAATATCCAAGAAAAAAGTATCGTAGCCCAACACTAAAAGGGATATCAGGTGACACATAATGCTCATCAAAATAATAATTTGAACCGCTTATCAAGCGATAGTCAATAAACTTTTTATCATCGTATTTTTCAATGCGTTCTACAAGCTCCAAATCAGTTAAAAATATAGGGAGATAACGACCAGCGTAACTTATTTGTGAATAAACACAGAGCACAAAAACACATAATAGATGGACATATTTCATCAGATTGCTCCTATTCAAGATTGTTGTCATTGTTCATAATATCCCAATGGTGTTTAAAAAGAGACCATTGAGTGCCTTTGTGTGGATTAATATCGCCATTTTCGGTATGTTCATAGTCCATGATATTGTCGGTATAACCCCATGAAAATCTCAATCCTGTCTCATCTCTAAAAGTATGCGACAATCCAAAGCTGTGTCCCAGTTCGTGTAAAATCGTCCGATTTTTACCCATAAAAACCATTGTGTCTTTATTAATATCTATAGTCAGCAATAAAAAAAATATCGATACTATGCCGATTTTTTGGGTAGTTTTGTAAAATATTGCTTTCGTTGATTTTGCCACGCAAATCAATGTCTTTATCTTCGTATTGTATCGTTACGGATATGGGGCAATATTGTTTGCATTCAGGCAAATCCTTTAGTTTCTCATATCTTTCTAGATAAGTCGAGTATAGTTCCTCAAACAATTTTTCAGCTTTTTGTCTATCATCTGTGATGGTACTGATAAGAATAATCATCTTTTCTTTATCTGAGTTGGTCATAATATTGACTTTATTTGGATCGTGTCTGTCCATCCATAATCGCCAATCTGCTTCGTCTGTATAACTCAGTCCCAACTCTAATCTAAGAAGCTCTACCTTATTATTGAATAAAATAAATTCATCAGGAAAGTTATAATGAAATTGACCAGTTGTTTTATCATAAGTCTTAGAATATTTTACAAATTTTAGCGTATCATATTTATCAAGACGCTGTGCCATTTGTTCATTGGTTAGCATGACCTGATAATAACCGCCACTAGCAAGACAAATGGTTGTATTAAAAACTAATAAAGTTCCAATAAAGAATTTTAACAAGTTCATTTATTTTTCTCCTGTAAAGTAATGATATTATTATCATTATAGATAATATCCCATTGGTATTTATTAAGTGTAATGCCTGAGTTATAATCCATAAGATTGTCTGTGTGGGATTCTTGCAATACAAAATGATTTGGTTCCTTATGGTTAAAACTATGTTCCAACCCCAAACTATGTCCCAGCTCATGTAAAATCGTCCGAGTTTCATCATGGGCATTATAAATATTTCTGTAGATAATGACATGATTACCCCAATAATTGCAGTTTCTTGTGATTTTACATTGACGTTTTGCATATTCATCAGGCTCTTTTCTGTCAGCCATACCCAATGTTAATTTATCATTTTCTGCTACAACATAATTGGTTAAAATAAGATAGGTGACATTTTCATAATTACCCGTTTCATACTGAATGATATTTAGAGATTTTAATAGTTTAATAGCATCATCAAAGGCTTTTCTACTACTATCTCCATTCAAAGGAGTCAAATTGACATTTTTCACATCATTCACTGCCTGTTGATATTTTTTGGTAAAATCATCAATTTCCTGTCGTTGCTGTAACTGGTGGCTACTGATGGTGGTGATTGTGTCTTTACCGTCTTTATCTTTGTGAAAAATTTGCTTATTTATTAAATTAATGCCAATACTTTCTTTGACTTCTGCTATAATACCTACTTGGCTAAAAAGTTTGCTTTGAATGGCATTTGGATAATCTTGTGGATAAGCATTTGTAGCAGAAAATGGATGAGCTACCAATTCAATGGGTTGTATCGTGACTTTTCTTCTTTTTGCATTTGGGTATACACACAGCAGTCCGACTCGTTTTTCTATTCCATTCTTTTTGGCAAACACTTCTATGGTGCCAAGTTGGCTTAAAGCACTGGTACAAGTAACAGTAATCATGGGGTAATTGCTCTTGTAATAAATAATGGTCTTGGTTACAGATGTCGGCACATCCCCTGATGTATACACGGTTTTTTTTGTTGATAGGCTGACTGCTCCATAATAAGATTGACGCTTTCTTTGGTCATATTGGACAACACATCGCTCATTGTCAAAGTGGGTGTATCTACCATCAGTCCATCACTGCATCTAAATATCAGCAACGTCTCATCATCTGTCAAGGGTGTGTCTTGGTCTGACTGCTCAAAATACAAGTGTAGATCTACACTACTAAGACCTGTTTTTGATTGATTGCTTGGTGAAAATAAGTTTAACCAAGCAGGTGTATATTCATTGGGTCTGCCATATTGAATAATCTCTGATAAATTGACTAACTCTTTTCTTTGGTAGCTACGGTATTCTTCCGTCAAATCTTCTATTGCACCGAAATATACCTTTTTGCTTTTATCGGTACCATAAAGATACTCATCACGGAGCCAATCAAACCCATATCCTCCTTGATAATCATCAGGTCTTCTAAAATGCGCAGTAAAGTTTGGCAATTCATCGTTAGTCTTGGTGCTGGTTAGATTGTTTTGTAATTTTGCTTGGCGATACTGTGCTTGTGCTTGGCGATATTGGGCAAGCCTATTATCATCAATAATCTCTTTAAAACTTGTCTGAGAATGGATAAGTTTTGGTGGTGGATTACATTTGCATAGACACAAATCATCATTTAAAGCAGGCATTGCCCCACCGAGTGAAAAAGATAATCTTGGACCTGTTGGTACAATTTTGCCCATTGATTGACAAGCAGGACACCAAACATCATCGCCGATACAGCTTTGTTTTTTACCGCTGACATTAAAGATAGTAGGATTGGTGGTTGTTTGGACAATACCACCAGCAGTGGTGGTATCGCTCTCTAGGATGTAGTAACGAGTTAGGGGCATGGGATATCCTCATGTTGAGTGTGTCTATCAATGGTAAGTTTAAATTCATTATCAACAACGGTCAATGTCATGTTTCTTATGGGGTTGGGATTGCCGATAGATAAAAGTATCTCATGACTTATCATGGGCAGGATTTGATTGGTGATGATGGCATCAATCATACGACCGCCTGACTCTATTTCTTGACAGCGGTTGGTGATGAGGGTGATGACGGCATCATCATGGCTTAGTGTGATGTTATGATTGTCCTGCATGCGTTTGATGACTTTGTTTAGTTGTAGGGTGATGATGTGTGACATCATCTTGTGATTGAGTGGGTAGTAGGGAATGTTTTGGATTCTACCCAAAAGTGCTGCCGGAAAAGTCTGCAATAGAGGCTCTCTTAATGCCGTAGCCAGTCCTTCTATATCGGGTTTTAGAAGCTCGTCTTGACATAAAGTCAGGGTAAGCTCTGAGCCGACATTGGTGGTTAGGATGATGATGGTATTTTTGAAGTCAATATAGCGACCCTCGCCATCTTCCATAAATCCTTTATCAAAGACCTGAAAGAAAATCTCGTGAACATCGGGATGAGCCTTTTCTATCTCATCTAGCAGGACAACACTATAAGGACGTCTGCGAACGGCTTCAGTCAGCACACCACCTTCACCATAGCCGACATACCCTGGAGGGGCACCTTTAAGCGTGGAGACGGTATGAGGTTCTTGGTATTCACTCATGTTGATGGTGATGAGGTTTTGTTCACCGCCATACATAATGTCTGCCAGTGCAAGGGCGGTTTCGGTTTTGCCTACGCCAGAGGGTCCTGTTAGCATAAAGACACCAATCGGTTTGTTGGGGTTGTCTAGATTGGTTCTGGCGGTCTGTATGCGTTTGGCTATCATATCAGTTGCATGAGGCTGACCGATGATTCGTTGGTTGAGCGTTTCTGATAAATGAAGGATTTTTTGCACTTCGTCATCCATCATTTTGCCAACTGGAATGCCTGTCCATTCAGCAATGATTTGAGCGATGAGATGAGAATCTACCACAGGATGAACCAACGTCTCTTGTTTTTGTATGGTCTGAAGTTTTGTGATAAGTGCTTGTTGCTCTGCTTTGAGGGCATTTATTTCCTCTGGTTTATCATCATCCGATGAGGCTATGGATGCTCTGATTGCATGAAGTGCCTCGACAAGTTGTTTTTGGTCTTGATATTGTGCATTGATAACATCTAACTCTGACTGTATGGCTTGGATTTGTTGCTGTTTTTGTGCAATGACATCGCCATCGGTTAGGTAGCCTGATTCTTGTTGTTTTTGAAGCTGGTGAATCTGCTGTTCGATGGATTTTATGCTTTCTTCTTTGGTGGTGATAGACAGAGGGGTGCTGTTTAAGCTGACGGCAACCCTAGCACAAGCGGTATCAAGAATGCTAATAGCTTTGTCTGGCAATTGTCGTGCAGGAATATAGCGAGCTGAGAATTTGACAGCAGTTTGCACGGCATCGTCTAAGATGAGTACCTGATGATGGGATTCTAGTCTGTCCACTAAGCCTCTTAGCATATCGGTTGCCACTTCTTGGTTGGGTTCTGGCACTTGAATGACTTGAAATCTTCGGGTAAGTGCGGGGTCTTTTTCAAAATATTTTTTGTATTCTGACCATGTGGTTGCACCAATGGTGCGAAGCTCGCCTCTTGCCAAAGCGGGTTTTAAAAGATTGGCGGCATCACCTGTACCTGCGGCACCACCAGCACCCACCAATGTATGAATCTCATCAATGAACAAGATGATGGGCTTGGGACTTTGGTTAACTTCTTTGATAACTGCTTTTAGGCGATTTTCAAACTCACCAGAGACACTTGCCCCTGCCTTGAGTGCACCGATATCAAGTAAGATGATTTCAACTTCTCTTAGGTGGTTTGGCACATCGCCTTGAGCAATTTTTAGGGCAAGACCTTCAACGACAGCGGTCTTTCCTACACCAGCCTCACCAGTCAATAATGGGTTGTTTTGCTTTTTGCGAGAGAGTATATCCACCATTTGGCGGATTTCGTTATCCCTGCCTGTAACAGGGTCTAACTTCTCTTGTCGTGCCTGCTCGGTAAGATTGGTACCAAAACGTGCCAAGGCGGATTGCCCCGTTGGGTCATTGGGTGACAAGGAGACTTCCTGAGCTGTGGGTTTTTCAATGGAATGTTGGCATATTTGGTCGTAGTCGCCATACAGCTTTTGAGTATTGATTTTGCCAAATTCGGAACTGATTCTAAGAAGTTGGTGTTTAAACTGGTTGGATTCTAACAGTGTGTAAATAAGATGACCTGTGGTGATGTGTGTTTGATTAAACTTTAAAGAGGTGTACAGCCATGATTCTTCAATGAGTGCCATGATGTCATCAGAGAAGTCACTGACCTGTTCATAGCCTGTTTTTAGGGTTTTTAAGTGGTTTGCAATGTCGCTTATTAGATAGTCATGATTTAGTTCAAAATGACTCTCTATAAATCTCAAGTCTGTATCATTCATTTGTAGAAGCTGATATATCCAGTGAGAGAGCTCGACATGGCGATTTTCACGCAACTTGGCAAACATAAAAGCACTTTCAAGGCTCTTATATAGTGATGTATTTAGTTTGGCAAATAAAGCAGAGCGGTTGATTTGAGACATATCGGTTCCTTGTTTGGTGGTTTAAAAGCAATATCATAACAAAATATCTAACCAAAAGTCCACGACTAAATCATGATTGTGGTAGATGAGAAAATGATGAAGGTTTGTTGTGATTAGACTTCTGCCAGTACGGAGGATGTTCCATCATCATTTAAAGAATAGATAAGGCATACACTACTTTAAAATTACATCTTTCTATGGGATGATAATGAGTATTAACACCTATTAAAGAAAAATACTTCCCATTATGCTCTAAAAAACAGAGATATACCCATCGATAACAAGCTCTAACTGACCTAAATATCTTTTATACAGTTCGTCCAATATTTCTTGGGATTTTTGATGGTCTTGAACAACCAAGTTGATGGTTTCTATCATTGCCATTTTATCATCGTCGGATAAAGTATGCGTTCTTTTCTTATCTTTTTCTGTTTCATGACGCATGTAATATTGTAAATAGTGAACCATGCCATGACTTCTACCGATATAAAGATAGCTGTTTAATTCGTTAAACTGCATGATGTGAACTTTATTTTCTTTTACAACCCAACGACTTAGATCGTCTGTATGTTTATCCAAAGATACTTCAAAACGGGTCAAGAATTCATCAAAAGACATCAGTTTAACTTTTCTGTCATGAGGTATGCCAATATGCGAGGGCGGGGGAAGATAATTGTATTTTACCTGCCATTCTGGTTTGCAATATGTCTTACCGTAATAATCTGCTGACTCATAAGGCGGTGCTGAAAAAGCAGTTGTATGGATAAAGGCAAATAAAGTGGCGATAAAGTATTTCATCATACACTCAACAAACCACAAAATCACCACACCCCCCATGTTCCAAAACAACTCATCTAAATCATCAGTCATCCAGCCTTGTCTTAAAAACTTAGCTTGACTCCATTTATACTCAATGGGGTTTAAGTCAGGAGAGTAAGGGGGTAAGAACAATAAACAATGTCCATGTCTGTTTAATAGCTTTTGGATTCTTTTGTTTTTGTGAAAAGGAGCATTGTCCATGACAATCACACACTTTTGCTTTAATTTTGGAATTAAGGTGTGTTTTAACCAATCATAAACGGTTTGGGTGTTGGTGTGGTGTTTGTAATAAGACAAAGCAAACAACTGATTGTGATACAAAGCACCGATGACATTAACCCTTAACCTGCTGTTTTGGTAGTTATGATGCAAAATACTAGGCTGACCAATAGGAGCATACCCATAAGGACGATAAGTGTGTATTTGAAACCCTGACTCATCCATGTAGATGATGGGATAGCCTTGCTCTTGATAGACAGTAAGTTTATCTAAATACTCTAACTGCTTGTTGATGTCTGACTTAGGGTGTACTCTTTTGTTTTTTTACGAGTAATGCCCAATCTTTTAAAGCTTTGTAAATGCCCATGTCAGTACAACCAAAACGTCTTGCTCGCTCATACAGGTAATCATAAGGGTAGTCTTCTACATCTTTGAGTAATGCTTCATCATCTATCTTTTTAGGCTTTACGTCTTTTGTTGGTTTAATCTCTATGTTTTGTTGCCAGTTTTGTAAGGACGAGTAGAGACATTAAGTAAAGATGCTACCTTGCGATAAGACATGCCTTTGTCATTGATGAGTGCCAAAGCTTTTTTGCGAAAGTCTAGGGAGTGGGTCATGGTATTTAGAGTCTCTGTTTAATGGATGTTAGGGTATTGTAGCATATTTTGGGTTTGGGGGGTGTATCACAAAATACTAAGAATGTAAGCTTATAAAGAATTATCAGGTACATCAAGCCAACGGTCCCATCAGCACCATGATTTTTATCAAACCACCCTAAAATCATTATCAAGCATCGCCCAATGCTTGGTTAATATCTCTTTGTGTATTTGTGCCATTGGCAAGTCGTCTAATGCACCCTTCCAAGTATCTCTGGCGATTTGCATTACTTCTATCAGTTGTGGTTTGACACTTCGCCAAGGCACGTCCGCTTTTTTTGCCCAATGTTCAAAATGAGCCATATTGACTTGATACCAGTGCTTAGTACTATCAAGATTGAGTGAAAAGCTGGTTTCATTGGGTAGATACACTTTGGTACTAACCAAATCATAGGCTGATGATAACACAGGATTTATGCCATCTTTATAAATCACGCTCCAATTTTTTAGATGAGCATCACCATTGGCAATTAAGATATTTACCAAGATTCGTCTGGCAAGCTGATTAACATCGGACAAGCCGTGTTCGCTAAATTGATACAGGATTTTAGCAAGACTGGCATAATTACCACCGTTATATTTTTCATGGGGGTATTTGACAAGAATTTGGGCAAAATCTTCGCTATGTACCCGTCTGACACTACCATCGGCTAGGGTTTGCCTATCAAATCGCCGTATGGCATAAGCCAGTGGTGGATTATATATATCTACCATATCATCATTGAATATGGTAGTATCTGCAATACCAGTCAGTGATGAGATGGGTGTAAGCTTGATTGGTGGGATTTCTATTTTTGCAAGTTCTGCCAGTCGCATCATGCTGTATTCATTTTCGGGGACAAAAGGGTGTGATTGCGATGGTGTCTTAACAATCCAGTTGCCAAGCGTGGATTCTTGACCAACCAAGGGCAGTGTAAACCGCTCGCCTGTGTGAGTCATCACCTGACGCATGGAGAATTTGGTCTGCACGCCCGCCAAAGAAAAGGGGTGAGATAGACCGCTGTCTTTAATGGGTATATCACCATGACTGTCTTGCTGTGGAGCTATATTGACATCATCTTTGGTCAATCCTAGATGATGAATGATGAAGTTAGGCACTTGTTGTATGTTGATTGGAATGGCGGTAATGGCTCCTGGTAGGTCTTGTCCTAAATGCTTTAATAATAAAAACTCATTGTCAATATGTACTTTTAGGCTTTGGGCAAGCAGTTTCCTTAACGTACCTTCTGGCAATAGATTGGACAGTACAGGGTGCAGTCTTTGCCATCTCACCCAAGGTGTGCTAAGTAGTTTTTGATGATTTGCAAAGTTTTTGTGTGTGGTCAGACTAAACGTCGCTCTATTTTCGTCATGAATATAATCAGGGCTAAAATACAGGCGATTTTGCCCTTGTGATAGGCTCACAAGATAGCCCACTGTCTGCTCATGCAATCTAATCTCTAAAAAATCCAAAGCATTCATGAGTCAAGTATTCCTTGCCAAGGGTCTTGGGTTGGGTCATCTTGTGGTATGTTTGACGCAGTTGGTGTGGTTGGTGATGGATTTTTTGGGGTGAGTGTTAGCTCGCAGTTCAACCCGTCAGCAATCAGTAGCAAGGTCTCCAAAGTGGGGTTACCACTTTTTTCAATGTTTTGATATTGTTGTCTTGATAAGCCTGTTCTACCAAACATGTCTTTTTGCTTTAACCCCAAGGCAAGACGGCGAGATTTTATCTGTTTTCTAAAATTATCAAGTGTGTTCATGGGTGTTTTGGTGTTGTAAAAGCAACATATTAACTGCTTTTTTACAAAAAAGCAATATTTGGGTTTCTTTTAAATGCTGTATAAACTGACTTTTAGTAAATTTTAGTTAGTATCTATACTTTCACCAAACCCATACACAAGCAACAAATGGCACACATATTTCATGATGGCAGACGCAGGCTCATCTGGAGCGGGTTTGCCTTTGGCGTTGGGTCTGATGGTACTGACAGCATAGCCATTATAATCGGCTTTGTGGGTAATTTGTCCTTCAAAGTTTTTTAGCTCTTTTAAAAGTCTTTTGGTCGGTTTTTGTGTGGCGTCATGGTTGCACTCTGAGCAAGTATTTTCATTGCTTGATTGTTTGGGTGTTAACTGGCAGATGTTAATACGCCAATATTTGCTTGGCAGAATGGCTGTGGCAATCTTTAAATAAAACAAGCAGTCATCTTTGTGTTTAAATCGAAAGCTAATCTGTGATTTATTGCTACTTACCTTGGTATAAAAAAGTCCCACAAAACGCTCCATCTCTTGAATACCTTGTTCTGTTTGGCAATGGTTTTTTGATGTTGTCAAAGCATAAGAGGTCAATGCTGTTAGTTGAAATGATACACTTGGCTGTTCTCGTGTAACTTCTTGATGATATCCAAGGCTTTTTCTTCGCCATAACCAAAATGAGATTTTAAGCTACAAAATATATGATAATACTCCCCTCGTAAATCGGTAGCAAATATACCTGGATCATCAGAACCTAGAACTATACGCATTCTTGCATCACCGTCGACTGCCCTGCCCTTGATGTGAAGCCATCTAAAAATATGATGCTCATGTAATGATTTATAGTGACTGATTCGAACATTGCTTGTAGGTAAGCTCTCTATCACTATTTTTTTATCAGCAATGGATTTTTGGATGCATTGTTGTAATTTTAATAACTGCTTGGCACTAAAATCCATGTTGGTTTGAAATAGTAAATCTCTTCTAGCTCTTACGATGTCATTAAACCAAGTAATGTGGGCGAGTCGCAAAGCTTTTGTGTTGAGCGTTCTTAAATGCAGATATTCTTTTTCATATAATTGATGATTTTCTTTGTTTAAAAATATACTGACCTTTTCAGGGTCTAGATATCTATATGTGTAAGCCAAATAAATTAGATTGAGATTCAAATGGGTTGCACCAATATCATTACCTTGGTCATCGGTAATATAAATACCATCATAAATCTCAGCATATAATTGGTATATATGATTTTCTAATTCGAGTAGATTAAAGCCTTTGAGATGATGAGATAATATCATTTGCCAAACAAACAAAAGATTGTCCAGCCAGTCTCCTTTTTTTAGAATCAACCCTTCGGGCGTATTGTTTAACCATAATTTTGGCGATATGCCAATGGCAGTGGCATGACCTATTCTATCACCATTTTGTAGGGGTAAAAACTCAATCGCCTCATGAATGGCTCTAATTCCCCCAATGAGATGTTCAAAATCCTCTCCAGCATGATAAGTAAAGTGTTTAATGCCCTGATGACGACAGTACCGAAAAACAGGAGCTAACACCTCAGGAGGTGTTTCTAATTCATTAGAGGCGGCATCAACTGCTTGTAAAATACGACGGAGTTTTGGGTAAGTTTGCACTAACATGATGAGCAGATGAGCTTTTAGCCATAAATCTTTACGAAGTTCGGCAAATTCATAATTCTCCTTTTTTGTTTTGGGTTTTTTGATGAAGTGAGCGATTAGATATAGCTTGGTTGGCTGGTCGATGACTTTATCAATCAATGTCGCCAAGTCATCTGCATCAATCTCATTTTGGTTGTGATTGATGGCGTTGCTATATTCTAAAAATCCAGTGAGTATTCTTTTGATGATATCAATATTTTTATTGATGGTTGCTTTGGGTGCAAATCGTCCCTCAATAACTGCCATATCTCCATTTTGCTGATGATAAGGTCCGTGAAGTTGAAAAAATCTGTCAGTGTATTTTTGCTCAACCAATTCCCGAGCTTCATCATCAGCAAGTTTTTGAAAGTTATCAAAACCATACTGGTCATCTCTTTGTACAAATAATCGTTGCATGGCATTCATGCATACTATATACAACAAATAAGCAATATCGCCATATTCATGCTTGGGGTGCTTCATTAGTTTTTGCTGTATTTGAATATGCCAATGCAACTCTTTGATGTAACTATCATAGGCGGAGATGTCAAGCAAGCCATCTTTGATAACAGCATCATTAAAATCTACACCAAATTGGACTTGCTCATATTTAAAATAACCTGCATGCGTTATTTCACCATCTGTAATAATTGTTGAGATATTTTTTTGAATGTTTTTGGTCTCATCATCATGACCATCTCGCCAAGCCAGTAGATATTCTCTAAGGTGTCTTGCTAGCACGATGAGTTTGTGATAATCCATTGGGCTTTTTAGGTAGGGGTGAGTGGCGTAGAGTAATTTAACCCTTTTACTGCTGTGATGGCTTTTTTGCAGGTTGTGGATAAATGCCTTTGGACGCAATAAAGCATCATACCAGTTGTGTTCAAATGAGGAGGTGCCATTTAAATGCATGTGGGTTTCATACAACTTGAACCGCTGGATAAAGTTATCCAACAAAGGCTCATCTGGTGTCAGATAAGGGCGATATCCTAGCCTGTCTTTGAGTAGGTGCAATAGGTCAAAAGTATCAGCAATGGCAGATTCGTAGGTGAAGTTGGCGATTTTATTTGCCAAAACTGGCAAAGCGGTATGATTGGATAAATAAGTCTGCCATTCATCAAATAAATGTGTCTTGATGGATGTCTTATCGCCAACATCAAAATAATAAGTGGCAATAGAGCTGAGTGTTGTTAAGCTCCAACTGCTAGTATTTTCATATTGATGCCTAAACTGATTCCAATAACCATAAAATACATGGTCTGGCTGTGTATGGTTACGTTGATACCAAGAGGTGTATACTGTTTCATACATTCGCTCCTCCAGTCCGATATCATCCAAAGGTGTTAGTCTATCAAAGTCCTGCAAATACGACTGCAAGATTTGATAGATTTCGTTATGAGAGAGTAGATAAGGCGAAAAATGTGGCATGATAATTACCTATGCTTGCAAGATAGGTAATGCACTAATGTAATGCATGTCAATAATTTGAAGAGAGTCATTGTCTGATATAAAACATTCCTTCCAGCCCTTATCAGCCAGCAATGCTTTGACTGTCTCTTTGATAGCGGTGGATTCTCTCCATTTGGATTCGGCAGTTTCATCAAAACTATGTAGGGGGTGAATTAAAAATGGTATAAGCAAAGGACAGGTCATTAAGCCGTAAGTTAAGGGTAGTTTTTCTTTTAATCCTTTCATCCATTCAAATTCTTCAATAGGTAAGCCTAACTTGGCATGCATCTTTGAACTAATGCTAGTGTCTTTGAGGACAGACCCTATTCTTTTTAGGCTCTCTTCAAATTTATCCAAAGTGGTACTAACGTTTTGTGCGGTAAGCAACACTTTATGAATTCCTTCATCCGCCTTGCGAGATGTTAAAAAGCGACTCTCTTCAATCATAACCGCATTAATGATTGCCACGATATGTATCGTCATCAGTTCATGTAGTAAAATGCCAAAACCGCCATTAATGTTTTTTCTCTGATTTTCTTTGGAATCAAAAAACCCTTTTTTTCGCAAATCTTCCGAAACACGGCTTAAGGAATAAAACACCCTAGTCCAGACCTTGCCTTGCAATACAGAAGAAATGCCTTGGATATTTAGTTTATCCATCTCGCCCTTCCAATTCCAAAGCATGTCAATAATCTCTTTATATAAATCTTTATTTGATGTATTTAGATTTAAATTATTATTTTCTTCATCAGTGTCAATATCCTCCATCCCATCTGCTTTACCCATGAAAGTAGGTGAGCTATAAGTGGGTATCTCTAAGCGTTGATAAAAGGTTTTCTCAAAAGAGCTTTCATCTTTGGCATTTAATAACTCAGCAATAAATGCCAGTAGGGTATAGCAGGATATATGGTCATGCACCCCTCGGGATGTCATAATGGCATGCCCTGAGACGCGGCAAGTAATGATAGAAAGGGCTGTAGCTAAGATATTATTATTCTTATCCACATCATCTTTGACTACCAATAAATTTTCTGCTGTTTGAGATAAGCGTGATAAAGTACCTGAATTATCTATATACTCCACTCCATTTATAGGGGGATTGCTTTTCATGCCTTTGAGGTATTCTTTTAATTCAGTTTTGCTTTTTCTGCGGATTCTTATCACGCCCGATTTTACCGCAAGACCACTGGTAATATCGTTTAAAATAATGGGCGAATAGTGAGCAGCAACACTATAAATATCATCCTTGTTTGATAGTCCGATATAGTTAATATAATCCTTAATATTCTCGCTTTTGTCATGGTCGGGTACATAGTTTACCAATATATTGCAAGGTGCACTTGTTGCGAGCATCATGGCTAACATACCACCCAACTTGGAAGAATTTTTATTGGTAGAGTTATAATTGGCAAGCAAGGTAGATAAGATGAGCTGGCATGCGTTAAACATGTCATGGTTGGTGTCAGGGCGAGCATAAAAACCAGTTTCTAACTCTCCATATTTGGCGTACAACTCAACCATGGTTTTACCAATGCCATTAATGGCAGGATTGGGCTTGTAAAGCAAATCCATGTCAAACTTTTCGGTAAATAGCTCGTTATAAAACACGTTTGCAAATGCCTCTAGTAAGGCTGTTGGGCTAACATGGTTTTTGGGGTCTTGGGCATCTGCCAAGATTTTTGACAGCTGTATTACTGAGCGAATGGGTTGCTGTAATACAAAATCAACACATTTATCCGCCTCCTTTTTTATCAAAAACAGTCCCTGTTGAAATATATTCACCCAAAAATCCCTAAGAGATTTTTCGGTATTGTTGTTAGGTAGATTTGGATGTTTTAATTTGATGTCAATTGCTTCTTTGTCATTGAGTAGACTGTATAAATCTTTGAGTTTTAATCGTTGCTGGGCGGGTAGGACTTTTAGTAGATACTGCTGAGTTAGGTGTATTGCCATGTCAGATTTTGATTCTAGATGCAGCATTTGTTTTTCGTCTGCTTTTCCTAGGCTTTCTAATTTCTTTTGGTGAACGATGGTATTATATAGGTTCTCATCACCTGTTAATAATACACACACTCGTGGATGAGTAATAATAGAGCGAATATTTTCAAGAACCTCATAAGCTTCCTTGGTTTCTGTATCAACATCATCAATGGCAATGATGAGTAGCTCCGCCCCTAGGATGTCTATCACTTTATTAATGTAGTCATAAAACCTTTCTTCTAGCACCTGCCCATGCTTTGATTCTTTGAGTGCCTGATGTAAGAACCACTGTGCATCATGGGCAGGATTGGGCTGGTGATTTGTTAGTAGTTTTAAGCCCTCAGACATTGCTTGTAGGCTTTCGCGATATTCTTGGCGTTTTTTGTCGTCAGAACAGTATTTAAATTTCTCTTCTGTCGCCATGTTGATTTTTACAATAATATCTATCAAGATATGTTGATGAGTATGCGTAATGGTTGGGTCGATAAATGCAATGGGTAGTATGCGACTTTGATTGCTCTGTTGATTTTGTGGTTCAAGATAGTGGTTTAAGACAGATTTGAGAAAAGTGGTTTTGCCCGCACCTCTTTTACCATGGATAAAAATGGTGTTATTCACCATCTGTTTGGAAAGTTGTTTTTCTAAATGGGAGATTGCGGCTTGATCTCTTTGAGTGTTAGAACGCTCTAAGATATTCTTGAGTAAAGCATCTAGTCGCTCAAAGGCTTGCTGATGAACAATGGCGTCCCTATCAACAAGCGGAACACTGCTTGTCTGTGTTAGGTCAATGGTAATAGATGTGGCGTTTGTCATGGTTTTCTCCTTAGTGTACACATAAAAATCTGTCAGAATTTTAGCATGATTGTGTGCTTAATGGTAGGGTTTTTTAAAATTGTATGTACTGTGCCTTCAACAATAAATAGGATTTATAAATGACCGCATTTACACACTTAAATACAATCCAACACATCAAACCATCAATAAGCACTATCTCACCACCCGATACACACTCGATGTCAAAAATTCAATCTCTTGTATGTCATGACTGACGTACAACATAGGAATGTTCATCGTTTTGATGTCTTGGAAAAATGGCAGAATCTCTTGTTTGTGTTCACTGTCTAGGGCGGACAATGGCTCGTCCATGAGTAGTAGATTGGGAGAGTATAACAACGCCCGTCCGAGTGCCACTCGCTGTTTTTCACCGCCTGAGAGTTTGGCAGGCAGACGCTTGGTCAGATGTCCGAGCTTTAATAGGCTGATGATGTCATCAGGATGGAAGCGGCGGGCAGACTTTTCACGGTGCCGATAGCCGAACAGCAGGTTGTCCATTACGCTCTTGTGGGGGAACAGTTGCCCATCTTGGAATACCAAACCGACCAGTCGGTCTTGGATGGGTAGGTTAATATTGGCTTGTTTGTCAAACCATGTTGTGCCATTGACTCTGATGTGTCCTGATGTGGGTGTGATAATCCCTGCAAAGGCATGTAGAATACTGGTCTTGCCCGTACCACTCGCCCCGAACAGTCCCACGATGTTGTCATCAAAACAAAACTTTGGCGATAGGGTGATTTTGCCCAGTTTTAGGGTGACATCACAGTCAAAGGTGGGTTTGTCATGGCTATTCATTGCTACACCTTTTGTTTTTGCTGGCGATGATACCACTGCGAGAAAAATAACGCCACAAATGCCACACCGACCGAGAACGCCATCAGTCGCATGATGGCGACATCGCTGTCAGCCTGTTGCAGTAAGCTGTACATGGCAAGGGGCAGTGTGCGTGTCTCGCCTGCGACGTTGCCTACGAACGTGATGGTCGCCCCAAACTCGCCCAAACTGCGACAAAAGCCCAAAATCGCCCCAACGACGATACCGCTTGCTGACAAAGGTAGGGTCACTTTAAAAAATGTACCAATCCTACTGGCTCCCAGACTTTTGGCGACCCATTCTAGGCGTGTATCAATCATCTCAAAGGCAAGGCGTGATGACTGCACCATCAAAGGAAAGCCCATGACCGCACTGGCAAGCACTGCCCCTTTCCAATTAAAGGCAAATTCAAGTCCCAAGCTACTCAAATGCTTGCCAATCACGCCTTGATTGCCAAATAGAACAAGCAGTACATAACCAGGGACGACAGGTGGCAGGACAAGGGGAAGATACACCAAGGTCTCCACAAGCGACTTGCCCCAAAACTGTGAGCGTGCCAAAAAATAACCCATCATGATGGCAGGGATGAGATTGATGAGCAAGCAGGATAGGGCGATTTTGACCGATAAGCTGATGACTTCAAGCTCATCGGGGCTGAGTGACAATAACATGGCAAATGATGATGGCAATGATGGTAATGATGGCGACATTATAAAGCAAAATGGGCAATCTGACCACTAATGTCCTTTAACGCCCATTTGTAAGTGGTGTTCGCAGGTATGATTTATTTTAATGGGGTAAATCCATATTTTTCAAAAACTGCTTTGGCATCGTTGGATTGTAAAAATTGATAAAATCGCTTGGCATCGCTGTTATTGGGACGGACAAGTCCCGCAGGATAAATGATGGGCGTGTGACTGTTAGTGGGAAAAGTCGCCACGGTCTTTACCGCTTGGGTGCTGATGGCGTCAGTGGCGTAGACGATACCAAGTGGACATTCGCCACGGGCAACAAAATTTAAGGCGACACGCACGTCTTCGGTCTCGACCAGTCTTGGTTTGATACTCTGCCACCACGTCATGTGCGTGAGTGCTTCTTTGGCGTATTTGCCAACGGGGACACTGACGGTGTTGCCTGTGCAGAGCTTGCCTGTAAAACTGCCAGTGATATTAAAATTTTGGCTCATCGTGACTTTGACGGGGTTTTTGGCAGGGCTAATCATCACCAAGCGATTGCCTAGCAAATGCGTGGTGTTGGCAGGACTGATGAGATTTTTTCTATTAAGATAAGTCATCCATGCCACGTCCGCCGAGATAAATACATCTGCCTTACCGCCTTGTTCTATCTGCTTGGCAAGCGTGCCTGATGACGCATAAGAAGTCTTTACTTTGGTGCGGTATTTTGTCTCATACATCGCATTAAGCTCGCCCATGACATCGGTCAAGCTGGCTGCTGCATAGACGGTCACGTCAGCATGAGCAACGGGCAGGTTTAGCATGAGTGTAGATAATAGGGGTAGGGTCAAAGATTCCATAAAGGACACCAAAACAACCATTAAAAAATTGACATCAGTTAAGAAAAAGCATGATGGCATGATTGTATAACAAAATCACACCCCAGCCCATTGCCCGAAAGTGGTAAGTTCGCCAATATTTAGCCAATCTTCTTGTCAATCTTTGCCAATAACGCTCGCAGTAGGGCGTATTCTTTTTGGTCAAGTTGCAGGCGAGAAGATAGGCGGGATAAGCGTTTGGGCAGGTCTTTTAGCTCATCATCTCGGGCGAGATTGAGCTTGATGAGTAGGCTTGTGATGGCGTCATCAAGTCCCATCTTTTGGGCGTGAGTGATGGCAGGTTCATCCCATTCGGTGCGATGATGGATGTCAAGCTGGTATCTAAGATTGTGCTGATTATAATGGGTGTCATCTTTGGTTTTGTCGCTGTTTTGCTCATCAAAATAAGCATAGAGTGTGCTTGTGATGACTTGCACAGCACTTGCCACGTTAAGTACAGGGTAGGCAGGGTTGGCAGGGATTTGTACATGATAATCCGCCAGTGCCAGCTCGTCATTGGTCAGCCCCCTGTCTTCACGCCCAAAAACCAAGGCGACGGTCGCATGGGGGTTTTTAGCCAAAAAATCATGGCACAGCACCGCACACTTGTTTGGTGTGATGACAGGCTTGGGCAGATGGCGAGTGCGTGCCGATGCCATGATAATCAAGGCATGTGGCGATAGGGCAGACTCGATGGTGTCGGCGATGATGGCATTATCTAGGACGGACGTGCCACCAGCGGCATTGGCGTGACTGGTCTCATCAATGGGCAGGCGGGGAGCGACCACGGTTAAATGGGACAGTCCCATGGTGTGCATGGCACGAGCTGCCGAGCCGATATTGGCAGGCAGGGTTGTATTAACCATGATGGTGTGAATGCGGTTTAGGGGGGGGGTGTTTGGCATGTCAATTCAACTAAATCAGGGCTTATTTCACCACCAAATCCGACCCAAAGGTGTATCTTAGGCGGTTTAGGTTGTTGTCAGATGGATATAGGCGAAAACGGTCATTCGTCAACACTTTACAGATACTGCATTCATCGTACAGATACAGCGACACCGGCAGACAGCCGTCAGGGGTGTTGCCATTTGCGTCAATGATGGCTCCCCCATCTTCGGTCGTTGTTTCGGATTTGATGAATCTGTCAATCTCATCAGGGTTGGGCGGGACGTTCTCTTTTAGCAGGCTGGTCAGTACCGACAGTCGCTCGGTGTCGTGGCTGTGCAGTTTGACGTGCAAGCCGTCCAACGATTTTAGGCGAGACTCGATGATGTTCTTGCCCCCTTGTAGGCGAGCGAACACCCGTCCGTCATTTTCGCTAACGCTAATGCGAGCGATGAGAATCACGCCGTTTAGGTTGTTTAGCTGTTCCCAGTCTTTTTTGTCAATCTTTGCCAATGTTTGCATGTTTAGGCGTTTGGGGTTGAAGTTTTTGTCTTCTTTGGCAAGATGGGCGTATTTTTGGCTTAGGACGGCATTTAGGCTGATGTTGCTTTCAAGCAGGGGCGAGATACGTTGGTATTTGTCCATATAACAGCTCAGCTCCAAGCGACAACTGCCGTCATCTAAGGTGATGGCGACACGGTTGCCAAAGTTTGCCACGTCTATCACCAGTCCTGCCACTAAGGCAAATTTACCATAGCCTGTCTCGGACACTTCGCTTAGGTTTTTGACGTTGGTATAGCGAGGCAATTCATCACGATAAGCATCCATGGGATGACCTGTCAGATACAGTCCTAACGTGTCTTTCTCGCCACGCAGGCGAGTTTGGTCGCCCCAGATGATGTCAGGCAAGGGCGGAGCGACGGACAGCCCTTCATCTACTTCGGCAAATAAGTCAAACGTACCTGCTTCGCTGTTTAGTCGGTTTTGGTGAGCCACTTCCATGGCTTGGGGGAGTTGTTCCCAGAGTCCGCCACGGATTTGGTAGGATAAGTTTTTGCCATGAATGTCAAGCAGTTCGGGACGTAGCACGCCTGCTAGGTCATCAAAACAGCCAGCATTGATGAGAGCTTCCAAGGCACGTTTGCCGACTTTTTTGGTGTCCACACGGTTACAAAAATCGTATAAATCCTTAAAAGCCCCTTCGCTTCTTGCCTTGACGATACTGGCGACCGCGTCTTCGCCCACGCCTTTGACTGCTCCTAGTCCATAGATGATGGTTTTGGGGTCACGAGCGACGAAGTGAAATTGGCTGTGATTGACCGATGGCGGTAGCACTTCTAGATCAAAGTTATCCTTACAGTCGCTGATTAAAAAGACCACGGTATCGGTGTCATCCATCTCCGATGTCAGTACCGCCGCCATGAACTCGGCAGGGTAGTAATGTTTTAGATAAGCGGTTTGGTAGGCGAGTACGCCATAGGCTGCCGAGTGCGATTTGTTAAATCCATAGCCTGCAAATTTCTCCACAAGCTCAAAAATCTTAATGGCAAGCTCACCATCCACGCCAAGCCCTATCGCCCCTTCTTCGAACACCGACCGCTGAGCTGCCATCTCTTCGGGCTTTTTCTTGCCCATGGCACGTCTTAGCATGTCCGCTCCGCCTAAGGTGTAGCCTGCTAAGGTCTGGGCGATTTGCATGACTTGTTCTTGATAGACGATGACCCCATAAGTCGGCTCCAAGGCAGGTTTTAGCCAGTCGTGCTGATATTGGGGGTCAGGGTAGGCGACTTCTTGTATGCCGTGCTTGCGGTCGATAAAATCCGACACCATTCCCGTCTCCAAAGGGCCGGGGCGGTACAAGGCACACATGGCGATGACGTCTTCGATGTTGGACGGTTTTAACTGTTTTAGGTATTTTTTCATGCCTGAGCTTTCAAGCTGGAATACTGCCGTGGTGTTGCCATTTTGTAGGACATGCTCATACACCGCCGTGTCATCTAGGGGCAATTCATCTAGGTCAATGGGGTCAAGCCCTTCTCTGGCAAGGCGTTCATCGATGTTGTTAATGGCAGACTTGATGACGGTCAGGTTTCTAAGTCCCAAAAAGTCAAACTTCACCAGTCCGACCGCTTCGACATCATCTTTATCATACTGACTGACAAAATGCCCTTCATCATCGGCATAAATGGCACTAAAATCACTGATACGATTCGGGGCGATGAGTACGCCCCCTGCGTGCTTACCGACGTTACGGGTCATGCCTTCGAGTTTTTGTGCCATCTCCCAAATCTCAACCGCCTGTTCGTGGTCTTGGGTGTCGGCATTGGTGAGCAAATCTTTTAATAAAGGCTCTTCTTTGACTGCGTCATCAAGCGAGATACCAGGGGTTTTGGGGATGAGTTTGGAGATTTTATCGGCAAGACCATATGATTTGCCCTGCACTCGTGCCACGTCTCGCACCACTGCCCTTGCCGCCATCGTACCGAAGGTGATGATTTGTGAGACTGCCATTCGCCCATAAGTATCGGCAACATAAGCGATGACTCGGTCTCGCCCTTCGATACAAAAGTCCACATCAAAGTCAGGCATACTGACACGTTCAGGGTTTAGAAATCTCTCAAAGAGCAAATCATATCGCAAGGGGTCAAGGTCAGTGATGTTTAGGCTATATGCCACCAGCGAGCCTGCCCCCGAGCCACGCCCCGGTCCGACAGGCACGCCATTTTCTTTTGCCCAGCGGATAAAATCCATCACGATGAGAAAGTAGCCCGGAAAGCCCATTTTTAAGATGATGTCCACTTCAAATTCAAGGCGTTCATCATAAGGCTTTCGCACGTCCGCCCAGCTCTCGTCTCGGCTCTCGGGCGGATAGAGTTTATCTAATCGTCTGTTTAGCCCATCTTCGGATGTCTTGCGGAAAAACTCTTCTTCGGTCATGCCTTCGGGTATGGGAAAGGCGGGCAAAAAGTTTTTGCCAAGGGTGAGCGTGACGTTACAGCGAGACGCCAGCAGGGCGGTGTTTTCGATGACTTGGGGGATGTCAGCAAACAACGCACTCATCTCGCTTTGGGTTTTAAAATACTGCAACTCACTATAAATGCGGGGGCGTGTGGTGTCCGCCAGCACATAGCCACTGGCGATACATACACGGGCTTCGTGAGCGTCAAAGTCTGTACTGGCGGTGTCTTCTTTGCCTTGACTGCGGACACTGGCGTTCATAAAACGCACGTCATTATGAGCGATGATAGGCACGCCAAATCTCGCCCCTGCCATGATGATGTCACGGTTTAGGTCGTCATCATGGATATGGGTGCGTTTGACCGCCAGATACAGACGGTCGCCAAAGGCTTGTTGCCATGTGCCTATCGCATTCATCCCCCCACGCAAGGCGGACGTTATCTCCGAGCGGTGTGTGAGTATGGCGATAATCCCTGCATTTTTGGTGGGGTCAAATAAATCCCGCTTTAACACAATGGGCGTGCTGACCGTCACTTTGCCGTTTTCGCCCATGGGTCGGTTGGTGTAGCTGTCTGAGACTAGGCGTAAGATGTTTTGGTAGCCGTCGTTGTTCATGGCGTAGAGTATGACGCTAAAACTCTCATGCTCGGCGGTTGCACTAAAATCATCGCCCGTGATGACTTCCGTGCCAAGCAAGGGCTTGATACCAGCACTAAGGCAGGCTTTGTAGAACTTGACTAGGGCAAAGGTGTTTTTAAAATCGGCAATGCCCAAGGCGGTCTGCCCGTCATCCACGGCACGTTTGACCAGCTCTTTGATTTTGACGATAGAATCAACAATGGCGTATTCGGTACGCACACCCAAATGCACAAATGACATAAATTCGCTCTGTTTTTAATTTTTAAAATGGGTTTGGGAAAATAATTGAAAAAATAAAAGGTTATTGACTATATAAATGGTTTTTAAAATTTAAATGGTTTTTAAAAATTTCATGTTTAAAAATGAGTCGTGTCTATTCATGGTATTTTGGTAAATTTGCTAGGAAAAATATAGTTACAAAGATAACTGATTGATTTTAAAAACATTATCATCAGGCAAACCACCATTTTTCTTGACAAATCTATTTAATTTAACTTAACGCACCATTAATTTAAAATACCAATCCATCATCATAACGCCACGGGTATGGGGTTAATCTCTTGGCTGTTTTGATAAAAACCTATGCCCATTGACACCACAAACAGCAATACAAATACCGCCAAGACACCTAACACGGCTTTTTTAAGATAAGGATAGCATTTGAAGCAGGCGTGTTTGATGTCGGATTTTTTCATTATATTAATCAATGGATTGGGATTTGTGTTGATATACCCAAAAAACTTCAAAATTACCACAAACGCAATGATGTTTGGATGTAGGGGCGTGCTGAGCACGCCCATAAAAATGACAACATTAAAGGATGTGTGGAGCCAGTCCCTACAAACCCGTGGTAAATATCAGGTTTGTTGGGTATAAATTTGTCAATAATTGCTTAAATGGGGTTATTATAACATGGAAAATTTGCCAAAATCACGGTAAAATTAAGGAAATTTTTCGGGCTTGCCCCAGTCGTCATCTTATCATCAATACCGAGCCGATTTGTCCATGTTTCATATCATCCAGTCCAATAACACCGACCATCTTGTGGGTCATTTGATTGATTTTTATCAAAAAAATAACGCAGAAGATGACCTTGCCCATCTGATTTTTACCCCGTTTACCGTCATCGTGCCGTCCATGGTGTTAGGCGACTGGCTGACCAAGACTGTGGCGAGCCGTGTGGGTATTAGCACGCTGTTTACCGCCCAGTTTTGGGGCAAATACCAGTGGGACATGATGAAAACGGTGTTAGAACTGGACGCACAGGCACATCCTCATGACGCTCTGTCCGTGCCAGAAGTGGCGGTTTTGTCTGCGTCCATCATGCGTTGGCGGATTTTTGGCTTTGTGATGAGTGAGTTTGAAAAAAATGCCCAACTGCTTGATGATACGGCTCATCCGCTTTATTTTTTGATAAAGCCTTTGTATGATGACGACACGAATACCCTGCCCGAGACTCGGTTGTGGCAGGCGTGCGATGAGTTATCACGCCTATATGTGCGGTATTTGACCCATCGCCCAGAGTGGCTTCGTGACTGGGCAAATGGCGTGTCGCTGACCGATACCGTCAAGCAGATGATGAGCGAGAAAGAACGACTGGATAAAGCCTTTGGAGCAATACAGCCAAGCGATGACAATGATAATGACAAATCTGATAAGACCAATGACAGCGACACGCCCGAATGGCTCATAGAGCATTATCTGGATTTGGAGCGACTGCTTGGCTATCTGTGGCAACAGCTTTTTGGCGAGACGTATCGTTATCGCTTGGCGTTAGAAGAGCGTTTTTGGCAGGTGCTGTCAGGCAAGCGAGACGGCACGGCTAACAACGCCAATCATGCCAATAACGAATCACTGTCCATGCGTGCCATACAAGCTCTGCCCAAAGCCTTATATCTATTTACCGTGCAACAAATCCCCAAAGTGGAGCTTGATTTTTTAAAACAGCTGTCTTTGTCTTTGGATGTGGTGCTACTGCACTTTAACCCATCGATGATGTTTTGGGCGGACATTGTGGATAGGCAATGGCTAAAAACCCAGCAAATCATCCGTCCGCACATGGTCTATCTCAAAGACTACGGGCATGGACTGCTGTCACGACTGGGCAAAGAATCCCGAGACACCTTTGCCATGCTTGCTGACCTATCGGGGGGCGACAGCCACGCCACATGGCAGGTGCGTTGGCAGGATGATTTTGATGAACCCGTGCCTGAGAGTGGCACACTGCCGAACCTACTACAAGGCTTAAAGGCGGACATTCTCATGCTAAACCATGACAAGGACGTCCATGAGCAGGCAGGCGGGCAAGTCGTGGCAACTTTGCTCGATGATGAGCTGTTTGCCCATGCTGACGATGTGGCAGATGATATGCTCATGCAAAAAGTCCGCCCCAAGACACCGCTTGGGCTAGACATCGGAGCGGACATGGGCAGTCTGTCCATTCACGCCTGCCACAGCCTAAAACGCCAGTTGGAGCTGTCTCGGCTCATGATGGCCAAATATCTCAATGACAACCCCGAGCGAAGCCTTGCTGATGTGGTCGTGCTACTGCCTGACATCGCCAGTAGCGAAGACATCATTCGCTCGGTGTTCCCTGACGGACGGGGAGCGGACGGGCTGACTTTGCCCATCAAAATCACAGGCACGCCCGATAAGAGCATTGATGAGCTGATAGGGGCTATCATGGGCTTTTATACCCTGCTTGGTGAACCGACCAGTCGGTTTTATGCTGACGAAGTCTATGAATGGCTACTGACCCCTGCGTTATATGAGAGCTTTGGGCTGTCGTTTGATGAGATGAGACGGGGCGTGGAGTTACTAAGGCAGGCAGGATTTAGACGGGGCTTTGATGAAAGACACTTATCGGCGACGTTGCACGCTGATGACAGCGATTATCGTTATACGTTTAGCCATGCCTTAGACCGTTTGGTGTTGGGGCTGTTGATCCCGACCAAGACCCCAAGCCGTGCCTTACACCCCTTTGTGTGGCGTGCAGGGGCGTTTGGTGAAGCGAGCTTACCGCTCATGGGCGTAAGTCTGGGTGATGAGCCTGTGATTCATGCCTTGACCGCCATCCATGCAGGACTGTCCGCCAACCGCCAACAGCTCACTGCCGTGGACAGCGTGGAGCGACTTTTGAACCACATCGAGCATGACGTCATCAACCGCTACTTTGGGCATTGGCATGACAGCGTTGCCATGCGGGCGATTTTTAACACCAAAAACGCCATGATGAGTAGCCTGCGAGCGAACCGCTATTATCATCGCCATCTGACCGTGGGGCAGGAGCAGGTCGGCAGTGTGACAAATACTGATGAGATTCGCCTGTCGATGAAGTTCGTGTTGGAGAGCTTATCCGAGACGGTCAAGGCACAGGCGATTAGTGCCGAGCCGTCAGAAGTCATTACCTTTGCTCGCTTTGGGGCGGTGCGGAGCATTCCTTTTGGCTTGACGGTCATGCTGGACATGAATTTGGCGTCCTTTCCACGCCAAGACAGGGCGGTGCGACTTGATTTGATGCGTGCAGGGGTGCGACGACTGGGCGACCGCTATAACGAAGATGATGATAATGGGGCATTTTTGGATGCCTTGCTATGCACCAAAGATGCGTGTTTGATTTTTTATCAAGGGCTAAGCAGTGACGGCAAAACCAAGCTGTTACCTGCGTCTGTCGTGGGAGAGCTGATAGAGTTTTTAAAAACCGAAGCTCAGTGGCGAGCTGACGGCATGGATGATTGGCAGACGGGTGCAGAGACAGACGGCATGAATGATGACATTACCACACTCATCAATCAGCTCATGCCTGCCCTAGTCGAAGATTATCTCATCACTTACCATAGCCCGACATTCTTTGACAAGGCGGTGTATTATCATGATGACCATCAGATGACCCCTACCGATGACATGGCAGGACAGCTCAAAGCACACCTAACAGCGAGACTGACCGCCCTAAAACACCGCCAAAAACAAGCCCTGCCCCCGCCACAGCTGTGGCAAGACATCCGCCACACCCTAGACAGTCCAGTCGCCACGCCACAGCCATCATCGCTCATCATGGATGATAAGGCAGTGCAGGAGTTAGCAGACTGGCTTGGGCAGTCTTTGGCTTGCCCAGATGATAAGGCACTTGCCCATCATATCAAGGCGATGTGTGAGCATTATGAGCTGACCTTGCCGACACACATGCAGGCAGGCGAGCTTATCGGTCGCTTTAAAAACCTAAGCAAAACCTACCTACACGACAAAGTCAAGATTGACAAAGAACGCACCCCCGATGAGCAAAACGAGCCATTGAACTTAGACTCATTGGCTGATTATCACATGAATGAGCTATTCATTCGTGGGGCACAGTTTGGGCTGTTTGACACGCAGACGGGCGATGGGTCATTTCGGCAGGTGCTAGACACCATGAGCAGGGCAGACGACCATCGCCATAATGACGCTATCTTTGCCATGCAGTCGCTGTATTATGGCGACCGACTGCCGGCAGGGCAGTTACGCTTATCCACGCCTGATGAGTATTTTACTCAGCTCAAAGACGACCTTGTCGAGTTTGGTAATACGCTAGATATGCTCAGACAGGATGAGCGTTATGCCAAGGCATTAGGTACTGGGGGCGGTGTGCTAAGCACCACTTCTGAGCAAAGTGTCCCGCTCATCTGTGATGACATCCACATTGACATCACCGCCAGTCTGCCGACCGATGACCCATCTGATACATCGTGGAGAACCATCTTGCCAAGCACCGTCCGAGCCGAGCATTTGTTCCGCTTTTTTGTTCATCATCTGTTATGGCAGATGACGGGCGATGATGATAAATTTAGCCTGTGGCAATACCGCAAGGCAGGCGGGGATACTCATCTGGCAGGGCGGACATTTGCCATCGGTGGCATTGACACACGCACCGCCAAAGCCCACATCCTAAACCTAATCGTATTGGCACAGCTTGCCAAACGTGAGCTGATTGTCATGACGCACCGAGACGCTTTGGCATACATCGCCCGTAGTCAGACCGATGATGCGAAAATCACGCCTAAGCTGTTTGAAAAATGGATAGGGTATGAATATAGTGATATTTATGAAACCGACAGTCGCCATGAGACATGGCAGTTGGCATTACAAGGGGCTGACCCCTACAAAGCCCTGACGACGTATCTGCCCTTAGCATTGCCCTTGTATCAGCTGATGTTTGGCTCGCTGATTGCTGTTGATAAGTTAAATGAAAAAAGGTAATAGTTTAAAAGGTATGCCAAACTCGGTTTTCCGTTCGCCCTGAGCCATGCCTGCGGGTAGGAAAACCGTCATGGGCAGGCATGGCTCGCCATGAACGGTTTTCTTATTAGCATACTTTTTGAACCAGAATTAATGAAAAAAGTGATAAGGACAATAAATGACAACCCAATCCCACATCCCTGCCATTGCTTGCACGCTCAGTAATGGCTATTTGATAGAAGCGTCCGCAGGCACGGGCAAGACATGGACATTGACCGGCATTATTTTACGGCTATTGATAGAGAAAAAATACGCCCCCGAGCGTATTATTGCCACGACCTTCACACGAGCGTCCGCCAGCGAAATGCAAGAGCGGATACAGGCTCGTATCAGCAGTTTTTATCGTTATCTCTCTTGGCTAAACGGGCAAAAGGCGACCCATGCCCATTGGTTTTATCACGCCCAAGATACGGACAGCGATACCGCCAGAGACATCAATGAGACATGGGGGCAGATAGTAGAGCAGGCAGGCGTGGCAGGCATTGTCGACCATAACGACCCGATTAATGAGCATTTGATAAAACAGCTCATCACAGACAGCGATCCCAATGCCTTGACGCTGGCGATTCGGCGGTGTTCGCTCCTGCTTGCGACCTTGGATAAGCTGTTTGTGGGAACGCTAGACAGTCTTGCCCAAAAGTGGCTCAAAGAATTTGCCGACCAAATCGGCTATCAGATGAACACCGAGCTTAGCACGAGCAGCAATGAGCTAACCCATGCTCTCATTCATGACGCCTTACGCCGTGAGCATGTGCGAGTCGCCCAGTTGCCACTGTATGCACTCATTGATAAGGCGGTGTTTAGCGATGTCGGCTCGGCACATCAAGCAGTTGCCGTGGCGTTGAATTTCTATGACGCTCCCATTGATACCATGGCAAGTGTGGATGAGTATTTGGCGATATTGGATAAACGGCTGATGTCTGTCTTTGAGATTATATCCGTCTTTGAGCCTTTTTATGAGCTTGATTATATGTTGGCATTTGGGTTTGTAAATCGTGGAAAAGCCGTCAAAGAATTTGGACGTTTAAAAAATATCATGGAAATGATAAAAATCCATCGATTGGATTTTGTGAATCATATCAGTGATGAAGATAAAAGTTTTTTGAATGACTTAAAAGACATTAAAAAAGAAACAAATTTTAAAAACAATTTTGAAGATAACAAACAAGCCTTTCTTGCTTTGCCGTTAGATAAATTATTAATCATCAGTGAAACAGTGACTGCCATCAAGGAAATTCCTGATTATTATAAATCCTATCTATACCAAACCATCGCCAAAGATGTGCGGGCATTATTAAAAAGCACCTTAGAGCGTCAGCATAAAAGCACCTTTACCTTTCAAATGGTGCGACTCATCGAAGCCTTAGAGCATAGCCCTGAGCTGGCAAGGCACATTCGCCATCATTATCCTGTGGCATTGATTGATGAATCCCAAGACATTAATGGACTGCAAAAACGCTTAATAGAGCTTGTTTATTTGGATTATTTTAAAGAAAGGCGAGACAAAGGCAAATCTAGAACGGGATTTTTATTATTGGTTGGCGACCCCAAACAGGCGATTTATCGTTTTCGGGGTGGGGATGTTGCCAATTATAACAGCATTAAACATTATGGGCAGACTGATACATCACCGTCTTTATTAAACAGCGATCTGAAACTCACGACCAACCGCCGTTCTAATAGCGGGTTAATCGACAGTTTAAATTATTGGTTTGCTCATCAAGATAACGCCCATAACCCTGCTTATCTGGGCGACGGTATTTATTATCAGTCCATCACTGCCCACAAAGAGCAAAGTTTATTATCATGGCAATATTTAAATAATTCCACATTGTTTGATTATTTAGGGCATAAACCATTAACATTATTGCATTTGCCTTATAAAAAAGATGATGACAACAAAAAGTTGGATAAATACCAATACATCGCCCATCATATTAATAGCTTATTGCAAGGCGGACATACCCTTGATGATAAAAAAATAAAACCTGATGACATTGCGGTATTGGCACGCACCAAAAAAGATTTGGCACAATTAAAAAAACAGTTGGATAAATTGGGCATTCCATCGATTTCGCCCAACGACATTAATGTTTTTACCACAGAGTCGGCAAAAGATTTATATGCCCTACTCACTGCCATGATAAGCCAAGAGCGAGAGATTTTGGGACGACTTTTGATTACCCGATTATTTGGCCATGAGTTAAAAGAAGTTACTGATTTGTTAAATGACGAACAAGTCGTCCAGTCCGTTGTTTTTTATTTAAAAGAATGCCATCAGCGGTTTTTAAAATATGGCATTGCCAGTGCTTTGACTTATGCTTTATTGCACCATCCGTTATCCGATGACAATCTGTGGCAAACATCCGCCAAGGCAGGCGAGCGATATTTGGCGGATTTGTGGCAACTGACCGAACTGATAGGGCGAGAATATACCCATCAGGATAATAATGAGATAAAACTCATGAATTGGCTTGCTGATAAAATGACAGGACAAGATGATAATGAAGATTATCAACGGATAATATTGCCAAGCGAGTCGGGCGTGAATCTCATGACCATTCACAAATCAAAAGGTTTGGAATTCCCCATTGTCTATGTGATGAATTTGGATGACCCTGCCACAAGCAAGAACCAGAAAGACATGTTTTATGCTTATAGTGATGAGCGATATAACCGCCGTATCTCCCCCATCAAAGATAAAGTGGCTGATAATGAGATAATAAGCAATTATTATAAAACCAAACAAGACCAAGAATTGCTTGATGAGCGTTTGCGACTGGGTTATGTGGCATTGACCCGAGCATCAGAGCAGACTTTTGTGGTCGGGCAGGATTTATATAGTGCCAAGCAAACAGATGAGCGACCTTTATTCTTATGGTTCGGTTGTAGTGAAAAAGAAATCGTATTGCCCGAGCGATTGGCGGATAATGTAAATGTGGTTAAGTTGGCAGAATCAGAACAGCTGATAACCGATAGCTATCAAGGCGATGATATGGTATTGACCCCGATGCATTATCAGCCGTGGCAGACAGTATTTGCCAAGGCGTATTTTTATGGGGCGTCCAAGACCAGTGCTACGGCATTGATGAGTGCGTTTAATAAACCATCGGTGATGGATGATGATAATGCCATCGATGATGAGATAACCATCATCCCACAAATGGCGACGCCCATGGATGATATTATCCCTTATCCTGAGAATGACATTCGCCCATTATTTGAAAAAGGCGTAAATGCAGGAACATTTTTACATCATTTATTACAATTTATCGACCCCAATGATAAAAACAACATCAGCAGTCACATTGATGATGAGATTCGCCAATTAAACTTTGCCCATGCTTATCACAGCACCCATGGCGATATATCGAATGAATCAGATGATGAATTGGCTAATCAGGCTGTATTAAACCATCATCAAGCATTGATAGAATGGCTGTATGACATTAGCCACACACCATTTTTATCATCAAAGATAAGTTTGAGTGCATTAGCCCCCAATCGCCTTGCCAAAGAAATGTCTTTTACCCTAAGATTGACCGAGTCTTTTAATATCAATGAGCTAAATGAGATATTTAAAACGTACAGCGACAAAGAGATAATACTCACCGAGCAAAACCCATCTGCTTATTATAAATATCTCAATGGCGAGATGGATTTGGTTTATGAACATCAAGGCAAGTTTTATGTTGTGGATTATAAATCCAACTTTATCGGCGAGAGTCTGTCGCATTATCGCCATGACTCATTAGAATCCGCCATGAACAAAGCAGGCTATTGGCTCCAAGCGTGTGTATATCAAGTGGCATTGCACCGTTTATTAAAATTACGCATAAAAGATTATGTCGGGCGTGAAGAGCAGTATTTGGGAGCGGTGGAATTTGTCTTTTTGCGGGGCGTGGATAAACATGACCCGACCTTGGGGCATATTGCTTGGCAAGTGCCATTACCACTTATTTATGCGTTGGATAAATTATTTGGTTAAGTGATTTGATTAAGTTTTTATATTTTATTAAATGATTTAATCAGACAATTTGGCTAAAACCGATTAATGAGCGTTATTTATTTTAAAATAAACCGCTAAGATAAAAGGAAATCCATGAATACCCCCTATCAAAACAACATCGCCCAATATCTCACCAGACGCATGCAGGATAATGCTAACTGGTATCATGAGACAGGGCGTATTGATGACTTTGTATTTAATACGGCTGATGAGACGATATTTTGTTTGATTCATTTTGTCATCAGTCAGTTATTACATGACGGGCATACGGTGCTAGTATTAAAGAAGCATGATGATATTAACAATAATCAAAATACCGTCTATGATAAATTAAGCCCGTGGCAATTGTCAGTATTACATCCCGTGATGTCGCTAATTAGCGATAAAGTGGGGGATGAGTTGGATTTTAATGCTATTTTTGGGCGTATTGATGAATTATCAAATGATAAAACGGCTTTGGCTCATTATATCCATCACACCCAACACGACCTAAAAGAGCGGTATTATCGGCACAGTATCATCACCAAAAGCCACAGTCATCAGTCAGATGAGCAGGTGGTGGCACAGCTTGGCGAGCTGATGATTTGTGCGTTGCGTTTTTATTATGTGACGAGTATTACGCTGGGTCGGGATTTTGATGAGTTTATCAAGCGATTGCACGCCAGCCCCTTTTTTGTTCATGGCTATGATGAGCGAGCGGATGGGGCGGTGGTGTTTTATCATGATGATGACACGCTGTATCTGTGGCTTGGTCGCAGTTATCAGGCGGAGCGTGAGCTGTTGTCCGCCATTCATGAGATTCGCCACAGTCCCATCCACGCCCTAGATTTGCCCATCAACCCATCGCTAAACCCCGAGCAACAGCAAGCCATCAGACAGGTGGCGAGCGAGCCATTTAGTATCATCACGGGCGGGCCGGGGACGGGCAAGACTTTTACGGTCGCACAGATTGTACTGGCGTTGCACCATGCCCTGTCAGATGTGGGCGGAGAGCTGAGTTTGGCACTGGTCGCCCCCACGGGCAAGGCGTCACAGCGTATGGCGGAGTCGCTTCAAAATGCACTCTCGGGCAGTCAGACCAATATCGTCCTGCCCGAGCCGATGACCATCCATCGTCTGCTTGGCATTGGCATGAGTGGCACACCCCGCTACCATGCGTCAAACCCACTGCCGTATGAGCTGATTATCGTGGATGAAGCGTCCATGCTTGGCACGGAGCTGGCACGTCATCTGCTCTGTGCCGTCAAGCGTGGGGCTAGGATTATCCTACTTGGCGACGCTCATCAGCTCTCGGCGGTGGACGCAGGGGCGGTGCTGGCGGACTTGTGTCGCATACCGAGCTTGATGACGACACGCACGCATTTGGTCGTATCCAACCGTTTTTCTAAGGATTCGGGCATTGGGCGTTTGGCAGAGCTTGTCAATCAACCGGAGAATATCGCCTTTGACAAGCTCACCGCACTCATTCATCAAGAAAGCCATCTGTCATGGACGGACATTGCCTTTTTAACAGCACAGCCGTCATTTTTGCGACAGCAGTTTTATAAAAACATCGCTGATGAATATATGACATCTGACGGCTTTTTTGCTTTAACCAAAACATTAAAAAAGCAGTTTGCCACATATAGTGATGATGAAAAACAAAAACAGCTAAAAACATTAAATGAGCGGTTTAATCAATATCGCATTTTGACCGCATCGCATATTGGTAGTTGTGGTGATGAGTTGATTAATGGCTTTATTGAATCATTACACCGTGATTATTTAAAACTGCCCACGGTAAAATCGCCTTGGTATCATGGTCGCCCTGTGATGATATTAAAAAATCGCTATGATTTGGGATTGTTTAATGGCGATATTGGCATTTGCTTGCAAAGTGGCAAACGGGGTCATGAATTATCGGTGTATTTTGGTGATTCGGTAAAAGGCTTGCCGATTAATATGCTAGACGGCGATATTGCCACGACCGCCTATGCGATGACTGTGCATAAATCACAGGGGTCGGAATTTGAAAAAGTCGCTGTGGTTTTTAATGACGATAACGAGCGTTTGTTATCCAAAGAGCTGATTTATACCGCCATTACCCGTGCCAAAACCAAAGTAGCGATATACAGCACCGAGCAGGCGTTATTAAAAGCGGTCAACACCCCAACAATCCGCCAAACAGGATTATTAGTACATGATGACATAAAAAGTGGGGTGGATTTAAAATAAGTTTTTAAAAATTTTAAATATAAAATAGGTTAAATTAAAATTTGTCAAATTTAAATAATTTATTTGAAAAAATAAAAACATTGGGATAAATATTTAACCCAATGTTTTTATAAAAATGTTTTTATAAAAAAGATGAGAATTATTGACATTGAAATTTAATAAAATATTCATAATCATCATCACGGCTTAGTTCAGGGGAGCCTGTGCCGAGTATCGTGCCGACCACTTTTGCCCCTTGTTCCATGACTCGCCCCATGCGTTCGTCCATCACGCCATTGTAGGTGGTGGTGTCATTGATGACGACGGGGGTTTTGTAACCGCACTGGGCTTTGGCGGACGCTAGGGCGTTGTTTTGGGCGGTGGCTTTGGTTTTACCCAGTCCCGTGGTCTCAAACGTGTTATCCGCCCGAGCGATGACAGGGTTGGTGGGTGTGCTTTGGCAAGCGGTCAAGCCCATGGCAACTAAGGCGATGGCACCGACAGAGCGTAGGGTAGTGATGTTCATAACGTATTCCTGATAAAATATAAAGTGTGTTATTAATGACATGCTAATATGCATAGCTATGCTTAGCCATTTTAACAAAACTTATTTTCTTATTATTATCACAATGGTAATGTTTTGTCTTTATATTTATTTAACATAATCCATTTTTCAAAAGTATAAAAATAAAAAACCATCCACATGATTTTGCTCCATAAATTTTTACAAAAATACACAAATTTTTGGTACAATGGTTTTATTTTAAATCAAATTGTTATTTTAAACCAAATAAGGAAAAAACCATGCCAGTCGGTGATGTTAGTCTTGTGCCATTGTTGCCCGTTGATGGCGTAAAAATCGGTATTTGTGAAGCAGGTGTCCGCTATGCAAACCGCCGTGATTTGACGGTGTTTGAGATAGATGATGGGGCGAGCGTGGCGGTCGTTACCACGCAAAACTACTTTGTGGCAGCTCCCGTGCAAGTGGTGCGTAAACACATCCAAACGCACACACCACGCTATCTACTTATCAATACAGGTAACGCCAATGCAGGCACGGGGCAGGACGGCTTGGATAGGGCGTTGGCGACTTGTCAAGCGTTGGCGGACAAAACAGGTGTGAATGCGTGCGAGGTGCTACCATACTCCACGGGTGTGATAGGCGAAACTTTGCCAAGCGAGCGGATTATCGCAGGGCTTGATAAGGCGTTGGCGGACTTGACAGCGGATAACTGGCTAAACGCTGCCCACAGTATCATGACGACCGACACCACCCCCAAAGGGCATAGCGTGCAGACCACGATAGATGGTAAGACCTACACAGTAACGGGTATCAGTAAAGGGGCAGGCATGATACGCCCGAACATGGCGACCATGCTGGGCTTTGTGGCGACAGACGCTCACATTAGCCCAGAATTGCTCCAAAAAATCTTGGTGGACTTAACCAATCAATCCTTTAACCGCATTACCATTGACGGCGATACGTCCACCAATGACTGCTGTACACTTATCGCCACAGGCAAAGTGGGGGATTTGATAAACAGCGAAAACCACGCCCATTATCGAGCCATTTATCAAGCCATCAAAGAAGTAATGCTAAAAATCGCCCAGCTCATCGTGCGAGACGGCGAAGGGGCGACCAAATTTATCACGGTCAAGGTAACAGGCGGTAAGACCACGGACGACTGTGCCAAAGTCGCCTATGCGGTGGCTCATTCGCCCCTTGTCAAGACGGCATTTTTTGCGTCCGACCCGAACTGGGGGCGGATTTTGGCAGCGGTGGGTTATGCGGGCGTGCCATTTGACCAAAGCCGTGTGAGTGTATCGCTCGACGAGATTGCTATTTGTCAGCGTGGCGGACTGGCGGACGGTTATACCGAAGAGCAGGGGCAAGCGGTCATGAGTCGCCCTGAGATAACGGTCAGTATTGATTTAGAGCAGGGCGATTGCACCGATACGGTCTATACTTGCGATTTGTCGCATGAATATGTGAGTATCAATGCGGACTATCGTTCATAATTGACACAAGGCAAATCGGAATTTACTTAATAAAAGGCAACCCATGAAAAAATTATCCATCATCTTAACTTTAACCTTATCTACCCTAATCTTGCAAGGCTGTGTTCATAAAGTCGTCACCACCCCTGCCAAAGTTGCCTACAAGACCACCAAAGGCGTGGTTAAAGGCACGGCAAAAGTGGTTGGGGCGGTCATTCTTGATGGCGACAAAAAAGACAGCAAAGATGATGATTAAATATTAAATGAATATTAAAAAATAGTTACAATTTAGCAAAATGATAAACACAACATTGGGACAAAAAACTGTTCTAATGTTGTGTTTTTGTAATTATCAGGGCGGATAATATTACAAAACTAACCCTTTTGAGATTTTTTCTTTATAATAGCCGGCTTTGAAACGTACTTAGGTTGAGATTTTTTAATCATACATTGTTTAATAATTTATAAAACTAAATAAAATATTAAACAATTTTAATGGTTAACCAATTTTAATGATTAAGCAATTTTAAATTAAGTCCGTTTTTGTTTGCAAATGCATTGTAAATTTAGGTGTTTTATGACAAAAACAAATAAAATGAAAAAAATCTTGATGATTGTCGGGGTTTTGTTAATCGTGGTTTTGGTGGCGGTGCTACTGTTTTTGTTTCGTCCTGTGGCGACCAAACCAGTGAAATTGGCAGGTGATGAACCTGTGGTGGACATGGTGCTGGTGGGCGGCGGCATCATGTCGGCAACGCTTGGCACGTATCTGTCGGAGCTTGAACCGACGTGGAAGATACAAATGTACGAACGCCTTGACAAAGTCGCCCAAGAAAGCTCAAACGGCTTTCATAACGCAGGCACGGGGCATTCAGGCTTCATGGAGATGAACTACACCGCCGAAGCCGAAGACGGCAGTATCTCGATTGAGCGTGCCGAAAAAACTGCCGTACAGTTTGAGATTTCCAAGCAGTTTTGGACGCACCAAGTCAAAAACGGAGCATTGGGCGACCCCAAAACATTCATTAATCCAGTGCCACATATTGCCTTTGTGTGGGGTGACAACGTGGACTTTTTAAAACGTCGCCACGAAGCCATGATAAAATCCCCTTTGTTTAGCGACATGATTTATAGCGAAGACAAGGCAGAGATAGGGCAATGGGCACCGCTCGTTACCAAAGGGCGTGACGACAGCCAACCAATCGCCGCCACTCGCATGGACATCGGTACAGATGTAAACTATGGAGCAATCACCACACAGCTCATCAATCATTTGGGCAAAAATAGCAATTTTAACCTAAAAGTTAGCACCGAAGTGACGGGTATTAGCCGTAATGATGACGGCACGTGGACGGTGAGTGTCAAAAATCTTGCCGATAATAGTGTCTCACACACTAAGACTCGCCGTGTCTTTATCGGGGCAGGTGGTGCGGCGATAAAAATGCTACAAATGACAGGACTGCCTGAGAGCAAATATTATGCAGGATTCCCTGTGGGTGGTCTGTTTTTGATGACCGATAACCCTGATGTGGTCAATGCTCACACCGCCAAAGTCTATGGACGTGCCGAACTTGGAGCACCACCCATGAGCGTGCCACACATTGATACTCGCTATATTGACGGCAAAAAATACGTACTGTTTGGACCTTTTGCCACGTATTCAAATAAATTTTTAAAAAATGGCTCACAAGCCGACTTATTGGCATCAGCGACCAAAGATAACGCTTTGCCTATGGTGGCGGTGGGACTGGATAATTTGGATTTGGTAAAATACCTAGTCAGTCAAGTATCACTCTCGCCTGAACAAAAAATGGCGGAACTGCGTAAATATTATCCAGAAGCCAAGCAAGCCGACTGGATAGAAAATCAAGGCGGTCAGCGTGTGCAAATCATCAAAAAACTGCCAAATGAGCCTGCCAAATTACAGTTTGGGACAGAGATTTTTGCGTCCCAAGATGGCACGCTTAGTGCCTTGCTCGGTGCATCGCCGGGGGCGTCTACATCGCCAAACATGATGTTGGATTTGTTGGCAAAATCTTTCCCTGATGAAGTGCAGGGCAAATGGAATGCCAAACTTTTGGAGATTATCCCGTCTTATGGACAGGATTTGGCAAAAAATCCAGAACTGCTTGATAAGGTGCGTACCGACACCAGTCGCACATTGGGTCTGGTCTATACATCAAAAACCCAAAGTACTCCCGAGCCACAGGATAGTGCAGACGTGCCAGAGCCGACTAAGTTTGTGCCGTCTCCTGATGCCAAAGAGCCAGTGGTAGAAGTGGGCGAAGAGAGCCAGAGCGAGCCTAAAAAAGTAGCATAAGCATGACATAAATACAAAAATAAAGGGTGAGTGA